>JAICPP010000109.1 GCA_025929805.1 Gemmatimonadales bacterium
CGGTGGTCAGCCTCGGACGAGCCCGACTGCACCATGACCACCCGTTCAACGGTCTGGGCCGGCTGGGCCGGAGCTCGGCGCGAGAGCGACTGGATCCGAAAGTACAGATAGCCGAAGAGGGCCCCGCCGACATGCGCCAGGTGGGCAATACCGTCGTTGGGCCACAGCTGAGATCCGATCACGTCCAGAACGACCAGCCCGATGACCAGAGTGCGGGCCTTGATCGGCACCGGGATGGGGAAGACGATCAACTCCGCATCGGGCCAGAAGACCGCAAAGGCGACGGCCACGCCCAGTACCGCACCCGAAGCGCCGACGAACGCCCCCACCGGCATGACGCCAGCCAGAAGGAGCGAGAATACCGCCGCTCCGATGCCGCAGAACAGGTAATAGATGAGAAAGTTGCGGCTTCCCAGGCGGCTCTCGACGGCGGTCCCGAACACAAACAGCATCAGCATGTTCGCCAGCAGGTGCAGCAGCCCGGCGTGGACAAACATGTAGGTGACAAAGGTCCACGGGCGAGTGAACGCCGTGCGAGGTGAGAACTGCAGCAGCTGAAAGGCTTCGCGCGACGTGAAGAGAGTCATGAGCAGGAGCAGCACCACCGCATTGGCGATGATGAAGCGTCCAACCCAGGGAGTTATCCGATACGAGGGAGATGATTTCATCAGACGAATGCCCTTACGCTCTTGACCTGCGGATATTACGAGAGATTATCGACTCGCCCGCGCCGGGCAACCTTACAGATGCGTTCGCACAACTCGGGAAACTCGATACCCACTGCCCGGGCAGCCTGGGGTAGTAGGCTGGTGGCGGTCATGCCAGGCAGTGTGTTTACCTCTAAACAGAAGAGTTCACCGGCCGGTGTCAAGCGAAAATCGACCCGGGAGTAGCCCCCTAACTTGAGGGCCTCGTGGGCCAGCAACCCGAGACGGCCGCACTCCTGAGATGTAGCACGGGGAAGATCGGCCGGGAAGATCTCCTGTGACATGCCGGGAGTGTACTTACACTCGTAGTCGAAGATCTCGTGCCGGGGAATGATTTCCCCGACTGCCAGCGCCCGGCCCTCCAGGATCCCGACTGTCAACTCTCGCCCCGGCACGAACTCCTCGATCATCACCTCATCATCGTACTGACGGGCCAGGGCCAGTGCCGCCTCGTACTCGGCCGCCTGCTTGACCACGCTCAGTCCCACCGTCGACCCCTGCTTGGACGGCTTCACTACTACCGGCCATCCAAATTCGCCTTCCACCTCCTTGCGCGCTGCGGGCGCCATCACCCACCGGGCTGTGGGGACCCCTGCCCGCTCGAAGAGCCGCTTGGAGATGTCCTTATCCATGGCCATCGCGCTGCCCAGCCGCCCACTTCCGGTATAGGGTACTCCCACCATCTCCAGCAGGGTCTGGAGGGTGCCGTCTTCGCCGCGGCCGCCGTGCAGTGCAAGGAACAGCACGTCGGCGTCCCGCACTGCCGCAAGATTGGCCAGGCCCGACAGAAGCAGTCCGCGCTCGAGGGTTTGAAGCTGCGAGATGGGAGGAGGCTCGGTCCCGACTGCTCCGGACAGGAGAGCCGGCTCATCGGCCTCCGGGATGTAACCACGGGCCGTATCCACCACTGCTACGTCATGTCCCCGGGAGCGCAGTGCCCCGATGACCTGCACTGCTGACGCGAGCGCAACGTCCCGCTCCGCTGAGGTCCCGCCGGTTAGAACGGTTACCCGCATGCAAGCTGCTCGAGCCAAAGGCCAGGTACCCTGGCACCCTCAGCCGCGATCATCTGGTCCCGATCATCTGTTGGAGTACGTCGTATCGGCTGACGATTCCGATCAGCTTGCCGTCCTTGCGGACCAGTGCCGCCGGGCTCTCGCGAGTGAGCATGGCGCCGAGCCGATCAGTCGAGAAGGTGGCATCCACCTCAGGAAAGGGGGACTCCATCACCTCCCGCACCGGGCGGTCGAGCAGTGCGGGTTGTGCCAGCGCCTTGGTCATCAAGGTACCTTCGACCAGACCTCCGACCGAGCGGCCCTCCTCCACCACTGGAATCTGGCTCACGCCCCACGTGCTCATGAGGTTGAGTGCCTGGCGTACGGCCGCTGCCGGGGCAACGCTCACGAGGGGCGGAGCCGTCGGGTGGCGCCGCTCCAGCAGCTGTTCGACCGTGGTTCTGGGGGCCTCCAGCATTTGGTTTTCCTGCATCCACTCATCATTGAAAACCTTGGAGAGGTAGCGCTCGCCGGTGTCACAAAGAATGGTCACGATCAACGCGGCGGGGTCATCGAGCTCGCGCGCGATCTCGATCGCCAGCGCTACGTTGAGCCCAGTGGATCCTCCTGCCAGGATCCCCTCCTCCCGCGCCAGGCGGCGGGCCATCACCAGAGACGTGCGGTCCGACACCTGGCGGAACTCGTCGATCCAATCGAACCAGATCGTCGTCGGTATTTTGTCCCCGCCGATCCCCTCGACCTTGTACGGGTGCCCGTCGCCCAGCGTGTGGGTGCGATGGTAATGAGTGTAGAGCGAGCCGATCGGGTCACCTGCCACGATTCGGATCTTGGGGTTCTGCTCCTTCAGGTACTTCCCCGCGCCGCTGATGGTTCCGCCGGTGCCCGCCCCGGCAACCAGGTGAGTGACCTTCCCCTCGGTTTGCCGCCAGATCTCCGGTCCCATGGTGGCGTAGTGCGCCTCGGGGTTGACCGCGTTGTAGAACTGGTTGGCGAGGATGGCGTCCGGTGTTTCCTTGACGATCTGCTTGGCCTTCATGACGTAATTGTCCGGATGGTCCGGCGGAACCGCGGTCGGAGTAATGACGACTTCCGCACCAAAGGCCTTCAATAGGCGCACCTTTTCCTGCGACATCTTGTCGGGCATGGTGAAGACACAGCGGTATCCCTTCAATGCGGCAGCAATCGCAAGGCCAACCCCGGTGTTGCCGCTGGTGCCCTCCACGATGGTGCCGCCGGGCCGAAGCTCGCCTCTCCGCTCCGCGTCCTCGATGATGGCAAGACCGATACGATCCTTGACCGACCCACCGGGATTGACGTACTCGGCCTTGCCGTAGATGGGGGTTCGTATCCCACCGCCCACGCGGGCCAGGCGTATGAGCGGAGTCCACCCAACCGTATCCAGGACGGAGTCGTATGGCTGTAAGTGCTGGGGGGCGCTCATGGTCGCGCCCTGCCGGAACGGGGCCCCCGGAACTGGACCGGCTGCAGGAACGGAGCTGGCACGGGGCGGCCCTGGTGGAGGGCAGGCGAGAAACGGAGCTCGGGAGCCCCGACCAGCGCTGCCGAATCGAGAGCCGGATACCCGCTCGATTCAGCCACGCGGGTCGAGTCCGGCACCACGTTCCCTGCCGAATCGACGTAGAGTCGTAGCAGCACTCGTCCTTCGATTCCCTGCGCTAGAAGTGCCGGGGGATACCGCACGGGAGACACCGGGTTGATCGCCACCGGCGGCTCTTCAGCCGGGATGGCCGGTGCACTCGCAATCGGGTCGACCAGTCGCATGGTGCCGTCGTCCCTTGCATCGCAGGCTGACAGCGCCAACACCAGAACAGCCGTGCTCCTATTCACCATGGCCTCGGCCGCACTCAGCAGAGAGACAGAGGCGCATCCCGCTCTCATCTATGCGGGTCGGCAGCTGATCCAGTGCGTTCTCCCATTCGGCGCTGGAAGTCAGCCAGACGATTGAGCGCTTCCAGAGGAGTAAGCACGTTCAGGTTCAGAGTCTTGAGCTCTTCCATTAAAGGATCGGGCTCCGGCTGATCAATGAAGAGGGCGAGCTGGCCGGGGTCGCGTGATCGGGATGGTGGCTGGCCCGGGACCATTCGGTGCTCGCCCTCCAGCGTATCGAGAATTTCTCTGGCCCGGCACACAACCGGCTCGGGCAGTCCCGCCAGCTGGCCCACATGAATGCCGTAGGACCGATCGGTCCCACCGGGCTCGAGCCGATGCAAGAACACGACCGTATTGCCGGCCTCTCGGACAGCCACATTGTAGTTGCGGGCATGCTGGAGCCGTTCCGGCAGCTGCATCAGCTCGTGATAGTGAGTGGCAAACATGGTCTTGCATCCCACCCGGTCGTGCAGGTGCTCGGTGACGGCCCATGCGATTGCCACCCCGTCGTAGGTGGAAGTACCCCGGCCGATCTCGTCCAGGAGTACCAGACTTCGCCGTGTGGCATTGTGCAGGATGGCACTCGTTTCGCTCATCTCCACCATGAATGTGGATTGGCCGCCGGCGAGATTGTCGCTGGCACCGACCCTGGTGAAAAGACGATCTGATACCCCGATGGTTGCCTCGGCGGCAGGGACGAAGGAGCCCAGCTGCGCCAGCACGACGGAGAGGCCGATCTGACGGAGGATAGTGGACTTTCCGGCCATGTTGGGACCGGTGACCAGCAGCACCCGCTCGGACGCAGTAAACCGGGTGTCGTTGGGGATGAACGATTCCCGGGGCATCATTCGCTCGATAACCGGATGGCGACACTCTCGAAGTGACAGGTCGAAGTCTGCCGTCATCACCGGTCGCACATAGCGACCCCTCACTGCGCACTCCGCCAACCCGGTCCACACATCCAGTCGGGCAAGGATCCGGCTGGTATGCTGAATTCGGCCGATCGCCCGGCCTACCGTGGCTCGCAGAGCGCCGAATAGTTCCGCCTCACGCGCACCCAGGCGCTCTTCCGCGTCAAGAACTCGAGCTTCGTAGTCTTTCAGCTCAGGAGTGACGTAGCGCTCCGCCGCCGCGAGCGTCTGGCGGCGCTCGTACTCGGCCGGCACCCGGGCGCTGTGGGTGTGGGTTACCTCGAGATAGTATCCGAAGACCTTGTTGTAGCCCACCTTGAGCGATGGAATGCCGGTGCGGTCCCGCTCTCGCTGTTGCAGCGCGGCAATGTACTGGCGTCCACCATCGCGCAGCATTCGGAGCTCGTCCAGCTGCTGGTCGTAGCCGGCCTTGATCACTTCACCATCGCCCAGGCTGGTGGGGAGCCGGTCCGCCAGCCCGCCAGCCAACTCCGCTGTCACATCCGAGAGTAAATCCAGCTCGTCGGCTGCGTCCGCCAGAGCCTTGCTGGGGCTGCCGGAAGAGAGCGTCGAGCCGGCGACCGCGGTGAGTGCCCCCGCGACATCGGGCAGCCGCTGCAGTGAATCCCGAATGGCGCCCAGTTCCCTCGGGGTAGCCCGGCCGGCCGCGGCGCGCCCTGCCAGACGCTCGATATCGCGCATCCCATCGAGTGCTTCCCGAAGCCGAGCGCGGCCGCGGGTATCCTGCACGATCATCTCAACCGCATCCAGGCGGTCATCGATGGCCGCAGGGTCGCGTAGTGGCGAAAGCACCCATTGCCTCAGGAGCCGGGCTCCCATCGGTGTGAGCGTGGCGTCGATGGTCTCGAGGAGAGTACAGCCGCGGGCGCCCTGACGGAGCGGCTCGACCAGCTCGAGGTTTCGCCGTGTCATGTCATCCAGCCAGAGGAAAGTCTCATTCCGCCGGACGACGGGCCGAGTGAGATGAGGAAGACCGCTGGGCTGAAGCTCGGTGAGATACCGAAGCAGCGCACCCGCGGCGCCCACCGCAAGCTCGTCCGTGCCTCCGACGCCGAGCCCATCCAGGGATGCCATTCCGAAGCGCCGAGCCAGCTCGTCGCGGGCGAGGGCGGGATCGAATTCCCAGGGCTCGCGGGTTGTGAGGAGTGGGGAGGCGAGTAAACGGGTAAGCGGGTAGGCCTCGCCGGATGCGACTATCTCAGCTGGGCCAAGTCGGCACAAAGCCTCTTTGAGCCCCTGCTCATCGGTCGTCTCAAGTATGAACTCACCTGTACTCAAGTCGATCGCGGCCAATCCGGATGCGCTTACCCGCTTACCCGCCTCCCCGCTTTCCCGGTTTACAGCCACCATCCAGTTGTTCTGCGCCCCTGCGAGCCATCCTTCCTGGAGCAACGCACCGGGGGTGACCGTCTCGACCACTTCCCGACGCACCAGGCCGCGCGCCAGCTTGGGATCTTCAACCTGCTCACAGATGGCTACCCGATGCCCGGCGCTCACCAGCTGCCGGAGGTAATCCCCGGCAGCCTTGACCGGAACGCCTGCGAGGGGCACGCCGTCACCCCTGGAGGTCAACGCGATATCGAGGATCTTGGCCGCAAGCTCGGCATCTTCATTGAACATCTCGTAGAAGTCGCCGACCCGGTAAAACAGGATCGTGTCTCGGTGCTGCGCCTTGATCTCGCGCCAGTGCTTGAGCATTGGCGGCGTGGGAGTGGCACTATCGTGACCGACGAGGGACATAGGGACAATATAACGGTCCGTCTCAGCCTCCCATTCAGTCCAGCTCGGTCAAAACGCGCTCGCGCGGAGCCGCCTTTGGCTGTAGCGTACCTGGTCCGCGTGACCATCAAAGCCTCCTTTGACCCCAAGGAGATAGCCATGCGACTGCGCACCCTTCTTCTGATTGCCGGTGTACTCGGTCTCGTGTTCGGGCTCGGTTTTCTCCTGGCTCCCCGGCAGGTACTTCCTCTCTACGGGGTCACCGTTACGCCTACCGTGTTGCTGCTGGCGCGGTTCTTCGGCGCCACACTGGTGCAAGTCGGAATGATCCTCTATCTCATTCGCGACGTCGGCGATCCGAGAACTCAGCGTGGAGTGGTTCTCGGCTCCTTCCTGGGATCGCTGGCTGGATTCGTGGTAGCACTCACCGGGCAGTTCTGGGGCCTGGTGAATGAATTGGGATGGTCCAGCGTGGCAATCTACGGTTTGCTCCTCCTCGGCTACGGCTCGTTCATCTTCGGCTCCGCGCGCACTGCCTGATCACCCGATGGGCTCCGCTCGCGGGGATGAGCTATACTTCCGTCATGCTATGCCAGCGGTGTGGTGAGCGCGAGGCGGAGGTCTTTCAGACCCAGCAGGTAGCCGGCCGTACGTACAGCCGTGACCTTTGTGAGAACTGTGCCAAGCAGGATTACGGAATCTTTCTGGGAGCGCTGCTCCAATCCCAGGCCTCCGGTGCGCCGCCACTCACCGAACGAGAGCAGCGAGAGCTCCGGCGGGTGCTGGACGAAGCCGCACCCCCGGAGGAGACCAGCTGAAAGGGGCCGGCGGAAGCCGGCCCTTTCCATGATGCTAGCAGCCTTCGTGGGTCTCGCTGGATATCTCGATGGCCGCGGTTGTCGAGTCGGCAGCCGGTTGCAGCAACTCATCCGTCGTTAGCTCAGAAGGATTGCTACATCCACCGAGCATCATACCCATCAGGAAACAGCCAAGCAGTATGACCGTTCGCATGGCTCACTCCTCCTCAGGCGAAGGTGTGGTCGAATCGATCATCGGGACCGTCGAATCGTTCACCGAAACCGCCGAGTCGCTCACCGAAGCCGTCGAATCGCCGTCTGGAACCGACTCTCGCCAGTCCTCGATTTCGCTCAGGAATTGCTGCGCGAGCGTGCTCAAATCGACCGGCTCGGATTCAGGCTGCTGCCCGCCTCCGGTCACCCGGGCAAGCCCCACCGCTGCCTTCTTATAGGTGCTATCGACCGCGATCGCTGCTTCATAGGCTTTGGCAGCGGCAACCGGGTGGCCGGAACGCTCCAGGGCGACACCAAGGTTGTTCTGGAAAACCGGAGCATTGCTCTTCAACTGCACCGCGCGAGCCAGTGGCCCGAGAGCCTCTTCGCTCCGATCCTGATCGATGTAAATCAGTCCCAGGTTGTTCATGGACCAGACGTCACTCTCGTCGATGACCAATGCCCGGCGGTAGGCATCGATAGCATCGTCCACCTTGCCCAGCTGATAGCGGGCCCGGCCCAGCAAGCGAAGGCCTTCATTGGAGGTCGGTTCCTGAGCGAGGGCTTTCTCGATTCGCTCCAGGGCTTCCTGTGCCCGGCCCATCTCGAGCAACACCCGACCGGAGTTGAACATGCTCTTGCGGTGACTGGCGTCGAGCTCGAGCGAGCGATCGAATGCGCTGAGCGCCCGGTCATGGTCTCCGTTCTTCCAGGCAGCGATACCGAGCATGTAATGCCCCCAGGCGTTCTCAGGGTTGCTCTCGATGTACAGCGAGAACAACCGGGTAGCCTCGGAATAGTCGCCTGAGCTCATGGTCGACTCGGCACGCTCGTAGGTGACGGGCTCAGCTTCGGCAGCCACGCCGGAGCTGTCGGTTGGCGTGCTCGACACGGCTGACACGACGGGAGTACTTGCGCCGGCAGATGCCGACTGGGTGTCGGGCTTATCCGACCGCCCGCAGCCGGCAAGGGCAATGAATCCAACGAGCGCAAGCAGCGGTGCTGGCAAGGCGCGTGACATCGGAGCTCCTCCTTAGATGGGCGCTTAAGCGCCGTGAGTGGACCATCGGTCGCCATTGGAAAGGCAAGCCGGCGGCCACACTCACGCAGCGGCGGGAGTCGGCTCCAGGACGATGATTTATCGCGAGTTAGCTAGGGGGACGCTGGCTGGTGCCAGCGCGGTCGTGTATCTCCGGACACAGGCAAGGAGGGGTGATCGTGTCCGCCGGAACACGTCAGTCCAATCCGGTTCTCCCCTCCTTCCTCACGTTGAGCCGGCGCATGATTTTGAGCAGGCTGGCGTGATCAGCCAATCCCAACTCTTCGGCGGTCCGGGTCACGTGCCAGTCGTTCCGATCCAGGGCAGCGACAACGATCTGCCGTTCGGCTTCGGCTCGCAAAGCCTGGAAGCTTCGGTCCCCCGCCGCCGTTGCCATCCCCCGACTCTGTTCCTGGATCTCTAGCGGCACATGCTCCGGACGGAGCACGTCACCATCGGCGGCTATGATCATCCGCTCGATGACGTTCCGAAGCTCACGCACGTTGTTACGGCTCCAGTCGTACCCCATGAGCACCTGAAGGGCATCGCCCGAGAGCTTCTTCGGGCGCATCCCGAAGCGCTCACAGATCGTCGCCAAAAAGTGGGAGCTTAGATCCGCCACATCGGACAATCGCTCGCGCAAGGGCGGCACCCTGAGCACGTGGACACTGAGGCGATAATATAGATCCTGGCGAAATCGCCCGGCAGCGACCTCGGCCTCGAGGTCGCGATTGGTAGCTGCGAGCACCCGGGCCTCCACGGCGATCGGATGATTGCTCCCTAACCGGGTAACCTGCCGCTGCTCGAGTACTCTGAGGAGCTTGGCCTGGGCTGCCAACGGAAGCTCGCCGATCTCGTCCAGGAACAAGGTGCCGCGTCCCGCTGCCTCGAACGCACCCTTGCGGGTGGTGCTGGCACCGGTGAAGGCACCACGTTCGTGTCCGAACAATTCACTCTCCAGCAGGGTTTCGGGGAGAGCGGCACTGTTGATGGCTACGAACGGGGCGTGTCGTTCTGTCCCCGCACGGTGAAGATCCCGCGCCACCAGTTCCTTGCCGGACCCGCTTTCTCCCACGATCAAGACCGGGCTCGGAATCCGCGCCACTCGGGTCATGGACTCGCGCAGGCGTTGAAGCGCTGCGCTGTTCCCCACCAGGGAGCTCTCGGCGCCGAGGCGGCGTTGTAGCACGGCCACTTCGTCTCGAAGCCGCCTGCGCTCGAGGACCGTCTCGATCTCTCGGATCACTCGCTCCATCGGCTCGGCCTTGTCGATAAACCCGTAAGCGCCGAGCCGAACGGCCTCGATGCAGCGCTGATAATTACCGGTACCGGTATACACGATCACCGGTACTTCATCTCCCTGTCGCTCCAGGCTGCGCAGGACCTCGAACCCATCCATTCCCGGCATCTCCAGGTCCAGGATCATGCAGTCCACCGCGGCGCTCTTCAGGAGTTCTAGCGCCTTCTCCCCTTCATCTGCAGTGACCACGTCATATCCCCCGATGCGCTTGAGATCGTAGGCGTATTGCTCCGCCATCGCGGCCACATCATCCACCACCAGGACGAGGGTCATGCGGCAGCGTCTCCGCCGGGTGACGTGGGCAGCTCCACGATCATCCGCGTGCCTACCCCGGGCTCGGTCTCGACCCGCAGAGTTCCATTCAGGTCCAGGATCAGCCGCCGGACGATGGAGAGCCCCAATCCGGTGCCGCCGGGCTTGGTGCTGTAAAAATCGTCGAACGCGCGGTCCAGCTCGGTCTGCGACATGCCTGAGCCCGTGTCGGCCACCATGATGCGCACCCGCCTCGGCTCACCATTGGTCTGCATCCGGTCGGTCGTCACCGTGACCGTACCCTCCGCCTTCCCCGCAATGCTATCCAGCGCGTTTCCCACCAGGTTCTCCAAAATTCGGCGGATCATCAGGCTGTCGCCCAGAACGCTAGGCAATCCCTCGGCAAGCTGGGCACGCAGCCGACCGCCATCACTCGCAGCATCCCGGAGCACCTGCTCCACAATGCCGTTCACGTCGCAGTGCCCGCGATCCAGGCCGGGCGAGAGCCGGTCATAGTTCCGTGCCAGCTTATCCAGGTACTCGACGCTGGAATCGAGGGTTCCTCGCCTGGCCTCAAAGACGGCGGCAAGCTGGTGAGGGCTTTCCTGTGCAACCTGAGAGAAGTGGCGAAGCACATTGCGTATGGGAGCAAGGCCATTCTTGATGTCGTGATTCACCTGGCGGGCCAGATCTCCCAC
>JAICPP010000182.1 GCA_025929805.1 Gemmatimonadales bacterium
CCTCCGAGCCATGTTTCGCAAGTCGCGGGCCTGCCCGGTGCCAGGCCCGCTTCACTCCATTATGGCTGGTCGGCCGACTGCTCCGGCGTGGGCCCGGTCACGAGCACTTCAGGGCCCCTTCCATCACTTGGGTGCGGGGGCTACAATTCCGCCTCCTCAGTAGTCCGGGACGTGGCGCAGTCCGGTAGCGCACTGCAATGGGGTTGCAGGGGTCGCGGGTTCAAATCCCGCCGTCCCGATTACGGCGAATCTGACCACCTGATTTCCGCAGTCACCTACACCAAACTTTCTGGAGTGGTTCTGGGCCGACCGCTTGTCATCCTAGCCCTGGCTGGTCTCATCGCCTGTGGCGGTGAGCAGACCGCCGATCGTGCCGCGGGAGCCGGCGGGTTCAGCGCCGCATTAGGCGTGGATACCGCTGCCATGAAAAAGACTCCCTCCGGTCTTCGCTACCAGGACTTGACGGAGGGTCAGGGAAAAGAAGCCACTGCGGGGAGGCCGATCTCGGTGCACTATACCGGGTGGTTACCCAATGGCGAGAAGTTCGACAGCAGCCGCGATCGTGGTCAGCCGTTCGGATTCACGTTGGGGGCGGGGCAGGTCATTGCCGGTTGGGACGAAGGGGTGGCCGGCATGAAGGTGGGTGGCAGGCGAAAACTGGTCATCCCTCCCGATCTAGGATATGGAACCGCAGGCGCACCTCCCGACATCCCCCCCGGCGCCACCCTGGTCTTTGACGTGGAGTTGTTGGACGTCCGTTAAAATCGAAGATCCTTGGTTCTTCCAGCCGGAAGGAGGAACGATGTCAATCGACGCCCGTGGTACCGTGCCTTTGGCGCTGTTTGGCCTGCTGACCCTGATCAACGGACTGAGTGGATGCGCGGCTAGAGTCAGCCGCGATGATTTCACTGCCGAGGTCGCCCGCATTCGGGAGGAGATGCAGGCGAGCGACCGTCGGCTCGAGGCGCGTCTCGACTCGACCAACCATCTCGTGACCGATCATACCCGGCGCTTGGATGGGCTGGATCAGGAGTTCCAGGCACTCCGGGGCGAGTACAACGTCAGCATGGAAAAGTTGGGTGGACTCCTGAAGTTCAATGTCCCGGTGCATTTCGAATTCGACAGGAGCGAGCTCCGCGAGGCGGACCGGCCGGTCTTGGACCGATTCGCGTCAGTCGTGAAGGAGTACTATCCCGGTGCTCTGGTGACCATCGAGGGGTTCACCGATCCAGCCGGCAGCGCAGCCTACAATCTGCGGCTGGGCAAACGTCGAGCCGATGCGGTGAAGGAGTACCTGGCCGTTGCGGGCGGATTGGCGTCTGCGCAACTCAAGGCCATCAGCTACGGCGAGTCGAGCAAGCGCCAGGTGATAACAGGTGCAAAGGGACCTGGCGATGAAGGAGTGGAGAACCGGCGGGTGGCTCTGGTCATAGATCACGCCGCCATTGCCACCGATCAGATCGCCATGCCCTGATCGGCGACCCATCTCACTGTCCCGCCGAGCCCGGTCGGCGGAGGGTAACAACCGCCGGGACGGCTCGGCTCTCCTCGGCTGCCGTGACCGTCTCGGGCGCATCCGCCACCTCCCATTGCCCCGGGAGCAGGAACTCCCCGAGCAAGACTTTCAAGGGGTACTCGCCCGGGTGCTTGGTCCGGAGAAAGAACTGCCCCGCCGAGTTGGTGTATACCACCCCGCCGTTCAGCTCTAGCGCCGCACCCTCGACTGCAAGTCCGGCCTCGTCGCGGACCGTTCCGCGAATGACGAGTCGCGCCATACGGCCGCCAATTTGGTGCGGCTGACCTCCCCCGAACTGACCCATATAGAGGAAGGTGCTGCCCGTGGCCGAGTAGTCGACGGCTCCGTCCGGGCGCACATAGGTGCCAACACTGGTCGAATAACGCCCCAGTTGCAGCCTCGCCGTCAGGTTCAAGGCGCTACGGAACGGATTGAAGGGCTGAAGCGGTTGGTGCACAACCTGGTAATCCGCCGCAAACTCCCCGATCGGGGTTTGAAGGCTGGCCCCGAAGAGCACCGTAGGACGACCACCATGGAGGGCTAACTGCTGGTTGAGCCCAATCCGCGGCGACAGGCGCCACCGCAGGTTGAGCAGTGGCGTGGTTGCTGTCGGCTGCCCCTCGGGCCGACTCTGGAGCAAAAAAATCTCCGCGTCGAGCCATCGGGTAAGCTCGCGGCCGGCGGCCAAGTATGAGCTCAGGTTACCAATGCTGTCGGAACGGGAGTGATAGAGCCCGGCGGTCAAGCGCACGTCATGCCATCGCCCCCCGGCAAAGACCGTGTTTCCGGTGGCGCGGAGCGGGGTCTCTGAATCGGCCGAGTCCTGCACGAAGTTCTGGCGGCCCACGCCCACGGAGAATTCCGGGCTGACGTCGTAGGTGACCGTCAGGTTTTCCCGATCGACCTCAGCCTGGTTCGGCGTAGGTACCGATGCCCGGCGAAATCGCTTGGGGTTCCAGGCATATGAGCCCAGCACCCCTAGTCTTCCACGCCGCCAAGAAACGCTGGAAGCGGCGTAGGGTCGGTTCGAGCCCATCCCGATCACGAGGGCGGTAGTAAGATTCGGGCGTGGCTGCCAGGCTATCCCGGGAAGAACCGTCTGCCGCTGGGCGACGAGGACGCTGGTGGTGAGCCGGATGGTCGGCTCGACTCGATGCTCCAGAAAGAGCGCGCCCATCGGCTGCTCGATGCTGGTAGGTTGGAATGACGGAGCCCCGACCCCAGCCGAGCTGGCACCGGAAAAAAGGAAGTATGATGTACGCTGGGAGGTGCCGGCATAGCTCAATCCCTGGACCAGCAGGTGGTATCCTGGGGTAAACACATCGGTGGGTAGGCGCATGATCAGAGCGCTGTTCCCGATGCCGAGCGTGTCGCCCTTGCCAGTGGCCTTCCGAAGAAAGGCCCCGGCCCTGAATCCGTCCAGATACCCTAGGCCGATCCAGCCGTCGACCCCGGAGCGCCAGAAGTTTGCCGTGGCCCCGTAGCCTCCGGCCAGCGAAGAGCCGCCACCTTGAACCTCGACGACGGTCTGGCCGGTGATGATCCCTGGGAAGCAAACGGTTGCCCAGGCGATGACGCCCGGCGCAAGTAGCTGACGGCACTTCCAGCCGGGAATCACGGGTGAGTGAGTTAACGCGTATCCGCGGCCAGGGGCACCGCTGATGGGGAGAAGAGTGTATCCAGGCTGAACCGGGAAAACCGGAGGACTACCTTGCTGGGACCGGTGGCGCTTGGCCAGTCGACGTCGGCCCAGCGTCGAGACATGGGCATGAGGGGAAATCCACCGCCGGGCTGACTGGTGTGCCGATCATCGCTCACGCTCATCTGGTACACTCGACCCAGGCGGGGGCTCAGATTCTCCAGCAGAACCCGCACCTTCTTCCCGCTGGAATCGCGTTCGATCCGACGAATCTCCACATCTGCTCGCCGAAGCGGCTCTTTCTGATTCAGGTAGACCACGTGAGGGAGGAGAACCCGGACGTTCAACCCTGTCTCGGTTCGGGTGCCGCTCATTGCGCTCAGGATGTTGAACCACGCCGGCAGGCTGTCCCCGCTGGCCTCGTAGAAGACGGTGCGAGTCCCTCGGGGAGGGATGCGAAAGCTCATCTCCGAGAGCTTCACGTGGATCCGGCTGGTATCCAGGGGCGTATCGATCACCTCGCCTTGCTCGCTGATGGTGAAGCCCCGGACCTCGAGCACAACGGCAATCGGGAAGATCGAGGGGTTGTGGAGCTGAAAGCTCGAGCGGGCTCGTTCCTGATGTTCCACCAGCGGGGGACTCACCGATTGCGCCCGGGTGGCTGGAGCTCCTGCCATGCCGAGGACAAGCAGCGTCGCTCCGATGCGGAGCCAAATCATTGGGTCACGGCCCTCAGGTTGAGAACACCTGCGTAGACACCGGCGGGCAGCGGCGGGAAGCCCACCAGGTCGAGCTGCAAATCGAGATTGTCGGTGCGACTGGCATTCTTGTTTACGCCGGTGATGCTGACGTCGTAGAGACGCAGGCTGCCCCCGGCCGAACCCACCGCTCCGACACCGTTCTGGTTGATCGGTGTAAACGTCGCTGGAATGCCGGTTGTCATCCTTCCCAGCACCCGGCTCGAAGGGATCTGGGTGGCTCCGCCCACCAATGCCTGGCTCGGCAGGGTGAAGTACGCCACCAGTGACACGGTGCTGGTTTGGCCCGGTCTGACGTTCCAGGTGGTCTGAATCACCACCGGAGTGGGGAAGTTGTTCACGGCATTATCGGCCACTCCGGCAATGGTTTGATTCGCTCCGGAGGTCACCGCAACCGTGAGTACGCTCGGCGCCGTGGCGGCCAGCGAGATCACCTGCGCCTGGCCACAAAGGTCCCGCGCCCTGAGCGTCAGAAGCACGCCCAGGGCGAGGAGGCCTATTCGGCAGCTGCTGACCCGCATGATGCTCGGCGCGTCGCGAGGTCGAATGACTTTACTGAACGACCGCCTGAAGGTTCAGCGTGCCGGTGTAGTCACCCGCGATGGTAGTGGTGCCGGTAAGGTCCAGGCGCAGGTCGAGCTGATCGGTCCTCGAGCCGAAGTAGCTGCCGGCGGCGACGGCCTGACTGAACAGCTGAAGGCTACCGCCCGCCACGCCAACCCCGCCTACCGCACCCGATGTGAACGGCGCGTACGCAGTCGCACCGACCCGTCCCTCGACCTTGGAGGATGGGATGAAGTCGGCTCCGTTCGCCAGCGCCTGCGCCGGCGCAGCAAACCAGCCGATCAGCCGCACCGATGAGCCGGCGGTCAGGTTCCAGGCTGTGGTGAGACTCACCGGGGAGAAGTTGTTGGCGGTGGAATTGTCGGTAATGCTCGCGAGCGTCGCGGTAGAGGCGTTGGGGCTCACGGTGAGGGTGGCATTCTTCGTGGCCGTAAGCGCAACGGTGGCGACGTTGGACGTCAAGCCCACCTGGGCCCGCGCACTGCTGGCGCCCAGCAGAAGCAGCGCAGTGAAGCCAGCCAGGGTCTTCCTGAACGGGGAATGCATTGCTCGACTCCGGGGCAGAGGTTCGGATCGGTGGACCATCAGACCCCGGAAGTACAAGAGGCATGCCCCGGAGGTAAGACCAATTTCTTTTCAGCTGGAGGGGCTTCCCTGGTTGGATTGCGGGTGGAGTGTCGCCCGGGAAATTAGGGTAACGGGCGGGACTTTCCAGCGAGAGGAATCGCGGGGCTAAACAGGGTAGGTTCAATCGTTTATGCGACACACCCCCGGCCTGGACCCCCCCTCGTACTACCCTGCTCTAGCAGAGCTAAGATCCTCAGGCTAACGGGCTTGTATCGTAACCGTAACATAAGTCTATGGGCTGTGTACCAAGATCTCTTTGCCCTCCATCCGCTCAAAATGCGACACTAACTCGCAGCGAGTAGGCTCACTCGTCCTGGTGCCGCTTTCGCCGGGCCGGATCCCTTTCGCTGCCGGGGCGGACCAGCTCAATGGTGCCCTGAAAGGACTCGAGCGTTACCTGAGCGCTGCCGGACCCCAGCGTAAAGCTGAAGCCTTTCCCTTTCCGGGTGCCGCGTAACGGGACCGGGAACTCGGACTCGAACTCACCGCTGAAGGTAGAAACCGCTACGCTGGCGCTGGCGCCCTCGGCGACGGTGAGGCTGAGATCCCCGTTGTGGGTGGAGAGCGCATAGCGGCCGCCGGCGCGGATCGGGCCGGAATACCAGATGTCGCCGTTGACGGTGCTGGCGTCAACGCTGCTGGCGTCGACCACCTGGAGTGCAATGTCCCCATTGACGGTTTGCGCCACGACATCGCCGGAGCTGTTCGCGACCTGCACGTCCTCGTTGACAGAGTTCACGCTGATTCGTCCCTTCGCGCCCCGCAGCACGATCGATCCCTGCACCGAGCGCAGCGAGATGAGACCCTCACCGCCGCTGACATCGACCTCGCCTTCTACGGTCTCCACTGATATCGGAGCTCTAGAGCCTTCCACTTTCACGCTGGTGTTGACACCGGAGACGGTCAGGGCCATCCAGGGCGGCGCGCTGACGCGAAGCTCGATCTCTGCCGCCGGCCCATGCCGCCCTTGAGTGCGGACGGCTACAGCGGTGGCGCTGCCGGACACTTCCACCCGGTCCCGCCCGGAGGTGGATGCCTCGACCCGTACGGCATTTCGGTTCCAGGCCCGCACCGTGACCTCGCCGCCGAAGGCGTTGACGTCGAGCCGCTGCCCGCGACCGACGTTCAACGTCGTATCGATCTGCTGGGCGGCAGTCAGTGCCAGAGTAGCGGTCACCAGTGCGAGCAACACGTTGCGATCCTTTCAGCTCACGGGAACGAGGGCCGCGGCTTGACGCAGCAGATCGAGTTTCCGCCGCATCGTTTCGGCCAGATGGGTATTCAGATACAGGTTGGCGGAATCGGCTTCGAGCGCTCGCTGAGCGTCTGCGATTGCCCGATCGATCGCGGCCAGGTTCTGCTCGATCACTTTGATCGTGGTGCTGTCCAGCTTGCCCCGGCCTTGCTCCAGTACCCGCTCGAGGTCGGCCACGGCGGCTGCATAGCTCTGAGA
>JAICPP010000286.1 GCA_025929805.1 Gemmatimonadales bacterium
ACAGCCCCGGCAAACACGACCAGCGCATCTGCATCGAGCACCGCGCCTCGAGAGGCCGATACCAGGGCCCTCACCAACTCACGCCTTCCGGGATCTCGTCCCAAGCCGGGACCTATTGCCACTGCATCGGCCCGGGTGATCAAGTCGATCAGCGGGCGCACTACCGGTTGGTCGAATTGCTGGGCGAAGGTCTGCAGGTCAGGCTCCGCCTGTACCAACGCAGTTACGGTGTCAGCCGGCGCCACCCCATGTACCAATCCGGCACCTGCAGCGAATGCCGCGCGAGCTGCCATTCGCAGGGCGCCGGTCATACCGCTCGACCCTCCGACGATCACAACTCGTCCTCGATCGCCTTTGTGGTCAGCGGCCCGCAGCCGGCGCTGCCATTCGATGGCCTGGAAGTCGGTGACGGCGGCCGGCCAACTCGGGTCGGGCGGGGGATGGCCGATATCGACTACGACGATAGATCCCACCTCGTCTCGGGCCAACAGATGACCTCGCCGGAAACCTCCGAAGGTCACCGACAAATCGGCACGGCTACCACCGTGTACCACACCGGTGAGGAGATCGACACCGGTGGGTCCGTCCACTGCGACGACCGGAATTTCCAGATCGAGAACCCGGGCCAGGAGGCCGGCAACAGCCGGGCGAGGAGGTCCGCTGGCACCGGTACCCAGGAGAGCATCCACGGCCAACCCGACACTGGGCCAGGGTCCGTCCGGCGCCACCTCACGTACTCCCTCGGCTCGCGCAAGCCCCGCCATGCGTTCCCGTAGTTCTGAGCCGGACTCGATCGAGGTAACCCACACGGGCACCTCCACCCGGTGCAAGGCGCGTGCGACGACCCACCCGTCACCCCCATTGTTTCCCGGTCCTGCGGCGACCAGCACGCCGTTACGGAGAAGGTGGGGGTAGCGATCTGCCAGCACCACAGCCACGGCCCGGCCGGCGGTTTCCATCAATGTGCCGAGCTCTATGCCGGCGCTCAGGGCCAGTTGATCCCAGCTCTTGGATTGTTCGGGGGTGAGGACGGGAATCACTTGATGTGAGAGGTGAGAAGTCGGGTCGGAAGGGTGCTCCTCATCCTGAGCGTAGCGAAGGATCCTGCTTCCGAGTCCGAGAGTTTTCGGGGTAGGTCCCTCGCTGTGCTCGGGATGAGGAGCCCGTGTCACAGCGCTCCAGCTTCCTCTTACCGCTCACCGTTTTACTTATAGCTCTGCCCTATCGCCCGCCCAAAGCTGATTTCGCCGTTGTCGATGCGAAGGTTGAACCCGCAGTCGGGATTGGTGCAGACCCAGGCTTTATAGGTGATGGGAGCACCTTCCCGCCCGTAGTCCGAAAGTGGAATGAGAGTTCCCTGCGAGCACTTCTGACAGGCCGGCCACTCCTTCATCTCCATGTTCCCTCCCCCGCACGGCTTCTACGCCCCGCGCAGCCCCTGCCACTCATAGGAATCGCCGAACCCCTCGGCGAACTGGTACACTCCCTCGAAATCGGATTCAGAATCACCCGCCTGGGTCACAAGCAGTCCCACTTCGACCAGCGTGTAGACGATGCGGCCGATGTCCTCGGTGCGCTTGATGCCCCAGTGCCCGAGCACCACAGGAGCCAGCAGTCCGAACTGCTGCTGGGCAAAGTCCCGGCAGGCCCACGCCAGCTCCTGGCCGCTCACGTGCCGGCGGACCTCCAGCTTGGTCTGGAGGAACTCGATGGTGGCCAGGACGAAAAGGTACGCGCGCTCGTGATACTGCCCGCCCCGGGCCCGAATCCGGGACATGACGTCATCAGCCAACTGCAGGTCGTTCACTGGCCGGCCCCCACCGGGGCTACATGTTTCGTCGCCTTCCGCGCTCCATCCAGGGTTGGCCGAACCGGTTGCGCCTGATAGAGCGGAAACGCCCCGGTCAGCTCCTCAACCTCAGCGCGAATTGCCGCGAGCGCCTCCTCGTCGGGATGAGTCAGCGCGCGATCGATCAGTGCGGCCACATGCCGCATTTCGGCGATGCCCATGCCGCGTGTCGTGACTGCCGGGGTTCCCAACCGGATGCCGCTGGTGACAAAGGGAGACTGCGGGTCGTCGGGAATCGTGTTCTTGTTGACCGTAATGCCCGCCTGCCCCAGGATCTTCTCGGCCGCCTTGCCGGTCAGCTCCTTGGGCCGGAGATCGACCAGCATCAAATGTGAGTCGGTCCCACCGGAAACGATGGCAAAGCCGCGCTCGCTCAAGGAGTCGGCCAGGGTCCTGGCATTCTCGACCACTTGGCGGGCGTAGTCCTTGAAGTCCTCCGTCAGGGCCTCGCCGAACGCGACCGCCTTGGCCGCAATGACGTGCTGGAGCGGTCCGCCCTGCGTGCCGGGAAACACGGATTTGTCGATGGCCTTGGCGTGCTCGACCGTGCAGAGTATCAGTCCCGCCCTCGGGCCTCTCAACGTCTTGTGAGTGGTGCTGGTGACAACTTGTGCATGGGGCACCGGCGATGGATACACCCCTCCCGCCACCAGCCCTGCAAAGTGAGCCATGTCCACCAGGAAGAAGGCTCCGATCTCGTCGGCAATCGACCGGAAGGCAGCAAAGTCTATGACGCGAGCATACGCGCTGCCGCCCGCAATGATCAGCCGGGGCCGCTCCTGGCGAGCCTGGTCGCGCACCTTGTCGTAGTCGATTCGGCCGGTAACCGGGTCGACACCATAGTGGATGGCTCGCCACACCACGCCACTATGATTGACCGGCGCGCCGTGCGACAGATGGCCCCCGTGGGGCAGCGACATTCCCATCAGTAGCTCGCCCGGGCGGATCAGCGCCATGAAGGCAGCAAAGTTGGCCTGGGCACCGGAGTGCGGCTGTACGTTGGCGTGCTCCGCATTGAAGAGCTGTTTCAACCGGTCGATGGCGAGCTGCTCCACCTCATCGACGACCTCGCACCCGCCGTAGTAGCGCCGGCCGGGATAACCCTCGGCATACTTGTTCGTGAGCGGGGTGCCCATGGCATCGATGACCGCACGGCTGGCGAAGTTTTCGCTG
>JAICPP010000032.1 GCA_025929805.1 Gemmatimonadales bacterium
AAGAACATGGAGCAGGACTGGCTCAAGACCAACCTGGCCAAGTTCAGCCGGATGTTGCAGGGCCAGCGGGATCTGGCGGCGGTCTCCCAGCTGATTCTCTCCGATCTGGCCCCGCTCGTCACCGCCCACCACGGCGTTTTCTATGTGGTGGAGCCGGGCGCGGACGAAACGGTCCTCAAGCTTCTGGCCAGTTACGCCTACAAGGACCGCAAGTATGTCTCCAATGAGTTCCGTCTGGGTGAGGGCCTAGTAGGGCAGTGCGCGATGGAGCGGCGGATGTTGCTGATCAATCAGGTGCCCGCCGACTACATCCAGATCAGCTCGGGGCTGGGCGAGGCGCCGCCACGGAGCATCGTCGTACTCCCCGTACTGTTCGAGGGTGAGGTGAAGGCGGTACTCGAATTGGCCACCTTCGATCAATTCGATGAGATCCGGCTCACCTTCCTCGAGCAGCTGGCGGAAAGCATCGGTATCGTGCTCAACACGATCGAAGCCAACATGCGTACCGAGGAGCTGCTCAAGCAGTCCCAGGCCCTCACCGAAGGATTGCAGCAGCAGCAGGAGGCGCTCACCGAGACCAACAAGCGGCTGGAGCAGCAGACCCGTTCGCTCCAGAAATCCGAGGACCTGCTCCGGGCTCAGCAGGACGAGCTGCAGAAGACCAATCTCGAGCTGGAGGAGAAGGCCCATCTGTTGGCGGGCCAGAAGGCCGAAGTGGAGCAGAAGAACAAGGAGGTAGAGCAGGCCAAGGTAGCCCTGGAGGAGAAGGCCGAGCAGCTGGCCCTCATCTCCAAGTACAAGTCGGAGTTCCTGGCCAACATGTCGCATGAGCTCCGGACACCGCTCAACAGCTTGCTGATTCTTTCCCAGATCCTAAGCGAGAATGCCGACGGCAACCTCACCAGTAAGCAGGTCGGCTTCGCACAAACCATTCACAGCTCTGGCTCCGACCTGCTGGATCTGATCAACGACATCCTGGATCTCTCCAAGATCGAATCGGGCACGATGGCGGTGGATATCACCACGGTTCCATTCGCCGAAGTACGGAAGTTCGTGGAGGGCACGTTCCGTCAGGTAGCGGACCTGAAAGGCCTTGAGTTCGACGTCACCCTGGATGGCAGTCTTCCACCTGCGATTCTGACCGACAACAAGCGGCTGCAGCAGGTTCTCAAGAACCTGCTGTCCAATGCCTTCAAGTTCACGGAACGCGGACGGGTAACGCTCCGGGCGAGAGTGGCCACCGAGGGATGGAACCCGGAGCAGGAGCTGCTGAACGCGGCCAATACCGTAATCGCGTTCTCGGTTACCGATACCGGCATCGGCATTCCCAAAGAAAAGCACGGAGTCATCTTCGAGGCGTTCCAGCAGGGCGATGGCACCACCAGCCGGAAGTATGGTGGCACGGGCCTGGGGCTCTCTATCAGCCGGCAGATCACCCGGCTCTTAGGCGGTGAGATCAGGATCGAGAGTGCTCCGGGAGAAGGGAGCACGTTCACGCTCTACCTGCCGCTTACCTATCCGGCGCAGCCGGTGGAGACCCCTTCCATTGAGGGGGATGGCCATGCCGCCGTGGGCTCCGGACTGGAAACGATGAAACCCACGGTGACCGCCAGCTCGCGCGTAATCCTCGCTCCGGTGGTGGAGCGGGCGGTCAATGACGACCGGGCCACAATAAAGGAGGGCGATCGGATTCTGCTCATTGCCGAGGACGACCCGAACTTTGCCCAGATCCTGCTGGATCTGGCCCGGGAGCGGGGGTTTAAAGGGGTGGTGGCGCAGTCTGCCGACCGGGCGCTGACCCTCACCCGTGAATATCAGCCGACGGCGGTCACCCTGGACCTCCGCCTACCCGATGCCGACGGCTGGACTATTCTCGACCGGCTCAAGCACGATCCGTCCACCCGCCATATCCCAGTGCACATCATTTCGGTCGAGGAGAACTGGCAGCGCGGGCTCCGGCTCGGCGCGATCGACTTCATGACCAAGCCAGCCACCAAGGAGTCGCTGTCGCAGGCGCTCACTACGCTCCACGAGTTCGTCGATCGTCCAGTCAAGCGTCTGCTCGTGGTGGAAGACGACGCGGCTCAGCAGCAGAGCATAGCGGAGCTGATCGGCGACGGTGATGTCCTCACTACCGCGGTCTCGACCGGAGCCGACGCCCTGGAGGCGCTCCAGCGCGAGTCGTTCGACTGCATGGTGCTGGACCTGGGACTGCCCGACATGACGGGGTTCCAGCTCATCACCCGGGTCAAAGGTGAGATTGGGCTCCGAAAACTGCCCACCATCGTGTATACCGGGAAACAGCTCAGCAAGCGGGAGGAAGCCGAGCTCCGGCGGATGGCCGAGTCGGTGGTCATCAAGGATGCGCAGTCGCCTGAGCGGCTCCTGGACGAAACGGCTCTCTTCCTCCACCGGGTCACCGCGAGGCTGCCGGAGTCCAGGCAACGAATGCTCGAGCAGCTGCACCGGACCGACCCGACGCTGACCGGCCGCAAGGCATTGGTCGTCGATGACGATGTCCGGAACATCTTCGCCCTGACCACCTTCCTTGAGCGAAGTGAGATGAAGGTGATTTACGCCGAGAGCGGGGGCGAGGGCATTGCCCGGCTGCAGGAAACGCCCGACATCGATGTGGTGCTCATGGATGTGATGATGCCGGAGATGGATGGCTATGAGACGATGCGGGCCATCCGGGAGATACCCCGCTTCCGCAACCTTCCCATCATCGCGGTCACGGCCAAGGCCATGAAGGGCGACCGGGAGAAGTGCATCGAAGCCGGGGCTTCGGATTATATCCCCAAGCCGGTCGATATGGATCAGCTGCTGTCACTGCTGAGAGTGTGGCTGTACCGGTGAGCGGGCGGGCGGACCGGGGGACGGGCGGAGCGGCGGACGGCTCCACCGTGGCAGCGGTGGAGCACGAATCAGCCGCGCATTCAGAAGCATTCATCGACAATCGCTCCGATCACCTGACCGACAGTCCGCCCGACCGCCTGTCCGACAGTCCGCCTGACGACCGGGTCAACATCCTTCTCGTCGACGACCAACCGGCCAACCTGCTGGCCCTGGAGGCCATGCTGCAGGGCTTAGGGCAAAACATCATCAAGGCGGAGTCCGGACGCGAAGCCTTGAAATGGCTTCTCAGCCACGACTTTGCCGTTATCCTGCTGGACGTCAAGATGCCGGAGATGGACGGCTTCGAGACCGCTGCGCTGATCCGGCAACGGGACAAGTCGCGCCACACTCCGATCCTCTTTTTAACCGCCGCTGACAACACCCAGACCCAGGCCGTGCGCGGCTATGCAGTGGGAGCTGTCGATTACCTCGTCAAACCGGTGGTGCCGGAGTTCGTACGCTCGAAGGTAGCGGTGTTCGTGGAGCTGGCCAAAAAGAGGGAGATGCTCAAGCGCCAGGCGCAGCTGCTGGCTGAGAGTGAGCAATCGGCCCGGGAGCTGGCAGAAACCCGCGCGGAGCTGGTGCGGGAGCTCGAGCATAAGAACCGGGAGCTCGAGAGCTTCAGTTATGCCGTGTCGCACGATCTTCGAGCCCCGCTGAGACGCATCGACAGCTTTAGTCGTGCCCTCCAGGAGAGTCAGGGCGACCGCCTGGACGACTCAGGACGCAAGTTCCTCAGCCGGGTTCGCGAGGCCAGTCAGCACATGGCCCAACTGATCGACGACGTGCTCTATCTGTCCAAGGTGACTCGGGCGGAGCTGCGGGAACAGGAGGTGGATCTGAGTGACCTCGCCACCGCGGTGCTGGCTCGGCTGCATGAAGCCGCCCCAGAGCGGGGAATAGAGCTGAAAGTCCGGCCGGGCGTGGTGGTTACCGGCGACGGGCAGCTACTCAGGATTGCGTTGGAGAATCTGCTGGAGAACGCCTGGAAGTATACCGCCAAGCAGCCGGCGACCCGTATTGAGTTCGGCGTGACGAATGCGTCAGGTGACCCAACGTATTTTGTGCGGGACAACGGCGCCGGGTTCGATATGACCTACGCCGCTCGACTGTTTGGACCATTCCAGCGGCTGCATCCGCAGCATGAGTTCCCGGGCAGCGGCATTGGACTCGCAACGGTCCAGCGGATCATCCATCGCCACGGCGGCCGGGTTTGGGCGGAAGGTTTGGTAGGGCAGGGCGCCACGTTTTATTTCACTCTGGGACGAGCCCGGTCCTGACCCCACATTAGTCTTCCCTCTTTCGGCCGATGGAAGCATCTCCGGCGGCCTGACTCCGTTCCCGAGCCTTCACGATTCCACAACTTTCCCGAGGATGCGGCTCCGCGATTGGGCACTCGCGGGCCGGCTTATGGACGACGAGGTTCGGAGGGACGGGGGTTAGCGAGAAGGCCTCTCCGTCGCGTCCACCGCGGATCGTGCCAGAGCGTCGCTGACCTTGATCAGCAGCTCGTCCCGGGTGAACGGCTTGGCGAGAAAGGGTACGTCGAGCTCGTTCAATCCGTAATGCCTCAGCACCTCAGCCGGGTGGGCCGACATATACAGGACTCGTTGGTCGGGCCAATGCTCCAAGATTTTGCGGGTCACCTGCACGCCGTCGGCCAGCGGCATTACGACATCGACGATCACGAGCTGGATCCTGACGCGGGCGGTCGCCAGCACCTCAATCGCTTCCTCTCCGGTCTCAGCTTCGAAGACCCGGAAGCCCCATTCGCTGAGCAGGCGGTGCGCCATTCGTCGGACGGTCGCCTGATCATCCACGACCAGGATGCTGGGGACGCCGCGAACGTCAGGTAGATCGTGCATACGTACTATTCCGCTCGGATCCGTCCGAAAGTCACCATTTACCCGGTGAACCTAGAGGTAAGCGATGGACCTCGACGTGATGCTCGTCACGTGTGCTTGTAAGGGGTTCCGGCCCGGCTAGGCAGTCTCTGAGTCGGCACCGGAGCGGCGGTCTCGCCGGTCTTCCAGCCGGGACCGGCGCTGATCGTCCTGGGCGCCGGCCGACAACCGACCGCGGAACACAAAGTGTCTGTCGTCGAGCACCCGATGTCGCGATTGTTGGGCCGTGGTTTGAGGAGCCCCGGAACGAAGCGCCACAACCATATCGGTCATGACTGCGGCCGGCTGCCATTCTTCGGGGGGGATACCAGGGTACAGGTGGGCGAATCCTGATCTCAGGAGTGCCTGCCGGACGTCGGCTCTGACTCTTCGGCCGCGCTGCACTCCGGCTCGATGCGGTTCGCTCATGTGGGCTGGTCCTCTCTTCTTCGACTACGCGGGTTCCGGGCGTCCGGAAGTTGAACCGAAATGGCTCGGGTCAGCGCCGGAATCGCTCATTCGAGTTGAGCCGGTAGGTAGTCCTTCGGGTCGCTCGGAGCTTCCCCGATACTCGAAGTGATCTTGGTGCAGCAGCCTAGGCCCAGTGATAATTCCCGACTTGGCGGGGTCCCGGTGAATCAGATCCGTCACCTGACGAATCAGGGTTTCCACCGGCAACCAGACGCCGGACTCGATTCCAGGATACAAGGCCGCGTGTTGCGGCTTGAGTCTTCCTTCCCGCCCCCGTTTGGCGGTCATTAGGTCTCCAGTTCCCCGGCCGGCAGCCTTCAAGGTGCGGCGACTGGCGCGGATCGACGCCGTTCGGCAGGAACATTTGGCAGATCGGCACTAGTATACCGCCCGCGCGGCCTTCCCAGAAGGAGCCGAGCCTCGGGTAAAAGAAGGCGCCCCCAACTCCGAATTGGAGCGGGGGCGTCCTGTTGGCCAGCGATCCGTTGGACTAGCGCTCCCGGCCACCGCCTCCGCCCTGTCCCCCACCTCCACCACCCCAGCCGCCGCCACCACCGCCTTGTCCACCACCGCCTTGTCCACCACCGCCTTGTCCACCACCACCCTGGCCGCCGCCGCCACGCTGACCGCCACCACCCCCACCGCCCTGTCCACCCCCGCCGCCGCCTCTCTGGCCACCGCCGCCACCCTGACCACCACCGCCCTGGCCGCCACCACCACCCGGACCACCGGGACGTCCTCCACCACCGCCCTGACCGCCGCCACCACCCGGACCACCCGGACGTCCACCACCACCGCCCTGACCGCCCCCCGGTCCGCTGGGGCGACCGCCGCCGCCGCCGCCCCCACCCTTCTGCCCGCCACCACCACCGCCTGGTCCGCCTCCTCCGCCTTTCTGTCCGCCTCCTCCACCTTGGCCGCCGCCGCCACCAGGTCTGCCCCCTTCACGATTAGCCATGCCTCGACTCCTTGAGGAGGGCCGCCGCGGAGAGCGACGGCCTGAGTTCGGGATGAACACTGACTCCGATCCCATGCCCGCTCGGAGTGTGTCGACCCCGGCCCTATAGGGCGAGGAAATATATGTAATCAGCGGAAGGCTTGCGGGGTGAGATTGCTCACATCCTTGTCTTAGCTGCCCGGTACGTGCTGGTCCAGTATCTGACGGATTGTCCTTGCCAGCACCTCCGGTGACAGTGGCTTCTCCAGAAAGGGTACGCCATTCTCCAAGAGTCCCCTCCGGATCACGTCGTCGTCCGTGTACCCTGACATGAACACTACGGGAACGCCGGGCCGCAACTCTCCCAACCGTTGGGCCAGCTCGCGCCCGCCGATCTCCGGCATGGCCAGATCGGTGAGCACGGCGGAAAGCCCCGGCGTGGCTGCCGCCAGTGCCAGTGCCTCGCGACCATTGGCGGCCTCCAGCACTTTGAATCCCGCACTTGCCAAAGATCGGCATGCCATGCCCCGAACCAGCGGATCATCCTCCACGACGAGAACGGTCCCACCGCGAGCTGGTGCCGGCTGCTCAGCGGCACCGGCGCTGGCCTCGGGAATCGCAACAGCCACCGATGGGAAGTAGAGCTTTAGAGTGGTGCCTAAACCCGGCTCGCTGTAGGCCCAGATGTACCCACCGCTCTGCTTTACTATGCCATAAACCATGGCGAGTCCCAGGCCGCTTCCTTTACCCACGGACTTGGTGGTGAAGAACGGCTCGAACAGGTGCTTCATGGTGTCCTGATCCATGCCCTGCCCAGTGTCCATGACTGACAACAAGGTGTAGGGCCCTGGCACGATGCTGATGCCTGGCCGCATTGCGACATACTGATCCGTCAGCATCACGTTGCTGCTCCGAATGGTGAGGAAGCCACCATCGGGCATCGCGTCACGTGCATTGATGGTCAGGTTGAGGAGTATCTGGTCCAATTGGGCAGGATCAGCGCGGATCGATGCGGCGTCAGGGTCGAGTTGTAAGGTGAGGGTCTGCTGTTCGGTCAGCGTGCGACGGAGGATGGGCTCGACGTGCCGTACCACGGCATTGAGATTCACCGTCTGTGGCTGGAGTATTTGCCGGCGGCTGAAGGCGAGAAGCTGTCGGGTGATGGAAGCGGTACGCTCGGCCGCTTCCCGGATGTATTCCACGTCCTGCCGGACCACCTGGGAAAGGTCGTCGCGGGCCAGAATGAAGCTGGTCGCGCCCAGCACGACCGACATCTGATTGTTGGCCTCATGTGCCATACCCCCGGCCAGTTGACCCACGACTTCGATCCGTTCCGCTTGTCGGAGTCGGTCCTCTGCGCGGCGGCGCTCGGTGAGATCCAAGACGAAGAAAACGGCGTCACGCAAGTCGTCTCCCAGCCGGGCTCCACCTACCAGTACCGGTATCCGGCTCCCGTCTTTGCGGAAGAACTCCTTTTCATACGGTAAGCATGAGCCCCGAACCCGGGTCTCCTCGGTAGCGCGTCGATCAGCCTCCTCGTGTCCTGGAGGAGTGAGCCGGCCGTGCCGCAGAAGGCCTTCGTCGAGATCCTGCCTGGTGTAGCCCAGCATGGTGAGCAGGGTGTCATTTGCGTCCGTCATCCGCTCGCCATTCCAGAACGCAATGCCGATCATCCCGGATTTGAATACGCTACGGAAACGCGCCTCGCTGGCCTGAATCGCAGCGTCGGCCTGCCGGCTGGTGGTGACATCTCGTTGCGAGCCCCATGCGCGCAACAGGTGACTATCGGAGACGATCCCGATCAGGTTGTTCAGGAAGTACCGCTCTCTGCCGTCCCGATCGAATTCATGGGATTCGGCGTCCGTCAAGCGATAGCCGCTCCGGATGAAGGCGCGGAGGTACTCCAGGTTTTGCTGATCTGTTCGAGGCATCATGTCTGCCAACCGAGTGCCGATCATCTGTGCCGCGTTGGCGTAGCCGTACATGTGCGCGACCGCGTCGTTACACTCGGCCAGGTAGGCGTCCGCGTAAAAGCGCTCGATCTGCTCGTCAGCCGGCAGATGGATTGGAACCGGGTTCTCCAGCTCGAAGCGCCAGACCCCCTCGGCCGTCTGCTCGATGAAGGCCCGGTAGCGTTCCTCGCTTTGCTGGAGAGCCGCCTGGGCGGCGACCTGTTGAGTGATGTCCTCAACCAGCCCGACATATCCGACCAGACGTTGGCCCTCCTTCACCTCGGCCGCGTTCACCCGAGTCCACACGACCCGCCCATCCGCATGCGCAAACCGATGCTCGCTGCGGAAATGCACTCTGCGTTGGGCCGTGTCGTACCACTCTTGAAAGACCTGCGCCCGGTCTTCGGGATGAATCGCCTGACTCCAGCCGGTGCCTAGCGCTTGCTCGGGTGAGAGTCCCGAGATCTGCTGGTAGGTCCGGTTGGTGTACATGCAATCACCGGTGGGATTGGTGACGAAGATGCCCAGAGGCGAGGACTCCGCCATGGCGCGGAAGTGTGCCTCGGCAGCTCGTTGCGCGGCTTCGGCCCGAGCCTGCGCCCGGAGCCGCGACTCCCCCAGGAGCGCTGCAATGACTCCAATGGCGACGAACAGGACCGCGCCGATGGTGCCCACGGTACTCGCTGGGACCAGGGAATCAGCGGGGGGGATAAAGACGACGAGTGCCAGCGCAAGGCTGGCGAACGTGGCGAACAGGGCGGGACCGAGACCACCGGCCCAGGCAGCGACGAACACCGCAAAAAAGAAGGGAGCGAAGACCAGCTGGTCGCCCAAGAGTGGTCTGAGCAGCCAACGCGCTGCCGCCGTGAGCAGGACGACACCGGCGGCCAGCAAGTATGGCGCTACCGCTCGGCTTGAGTTGGGCTTAAGCACTCGTCAAGTAAGGAGGGAACGGCCAGCGGAGCAAGTCGGGGCTCGGCCTGTGTGTGATGCCGCAAATAAGTCCATTCAGCTCTCGAGTGCGACAAGAATCGCGAAAAGTTGTCGCACCCACCGGCCAGGGGTCCTGCCTCCGAGGCCTGGGCATGGCTTCTGCTTCGATGGACCAGTGCAGGTGTACTCATCGACCGGCTGGATGCCGACTTCTCGCGGGTTGCCTCGGCTCGTGCGTTTGGCAGCGAGCGGGTTCCACCGGGAACTCTCAGAGTGCGGGTTAGCTGATGGGCAGCCTCCTGGACGGCGCGGTTACCTACTGGTATCCCACGATTGCCCTCGTGGCACTCATGTTTTTCCTCCTCGGCTCGGGCGCGGCAGCACTGGTCCTGCAGCGCCGGCATGCCGCGCAGGTGGCAGGGCTGCAGGCAGCGGCCGGACACTACCAGCGCTTTCTTCGCCAGGTCATCGACACCAACCCTCATCTGATCTTCGTGAAGGATATGGAAGGGAGGTACGTGCTGGCCAATGCCGCCGTGGCAGAGTTTCATGGCACTACGATGGAAAGTCTCATCGGCAGGCGTGACTCCGACTTTGGTTTGAAAGACGAAGAGGCCGAGCGGTTTCTGCGGGTTGACCAGGAGGTGATCTCGTCTCAGCGAGCCGCTTTTATTGCGGAAGAGCCCGCCACCTGCGCCCGGACCGGAGAGACCCGTTGGTTTCAAACCGTGAAGGTGCCATTGCTTTCGGCCGACGGTGACGCTCGGCAGGTGCTGGGGGTGGCCACCGACATTACCGAGCGGAAGCAGTTGGAAGAGCAGTTCCGCCAGGCGCACAAGATGGAGGCCGTGGGACGCCTTGCCGGCGGGGTGGCCCATGACATCAATAACGTGCTCACCATCATCCGGGCCCAGACCGAGTTTCTCCTCGCCGACTTGGCGGCCGGTGACCCGCGCCGAAAGGACGTGGAGGAGATACAAGGCGCGGCCGACCGCGCGGCCGCGTTCACCCGCCAGCTGCTTGCTTTCAGCCGGCGCCAGCTGCTTCAGCCCGAGGTGCTCGACCTCAATGGCATCATTCAGGGCATGGAGATGATGGTCCGACGGCTGATGGGAGAGGACGTCGTACTCCTCACCAAGCTGCACCCCGAGCTGCCGCGCGTGTGGGCCGATCCCGGACAGCTGCAACAGGTGATTCTGAATCTGGCGGTGAACGCCCGCGACGCGATGCCGGCGGGCGGAACCTTGCTGGTCGAAACTGGAGTGGTTGAGCTGGATGAGCACTATCCTCGCCAGCACCCGTCGGCCAAGCCCGGTGTCCACGTGGTTCTGGTGGTGACCGATACGGGATGCGGAATGGACGGGGCGACCCGGTCCCGCATCTTCGAGCCCTTCTTCACCACCAAGGAGCCAGGGAAGGGCACCGGCCTCGGCCTATCCACGGTCTACGGGATCGTCAAGCAAAGCGGCGGCCATATCTGGGTCTACAGTGAGGTCGGCCGAGGCACCACGTTCAAGCTGTACTTCCCACCTCATTACGGCGCAGTCCGGGAGTCAGGGACGCAGCCAGCCCAGCTTCCCGGCATCGAAGCCGGCGCCACAATACTGCTGGTAGAGGATGAGCGTCCCGTACGCAGCGCGGTACGGCGGCTCCTGGAGCGCCAGGGCTACAACGTGCTCGAAGCCGGCAATGGGCAAGATGCGCTGTCACTGGTCACGGCACGGAACACCGAAATCCATCTGGTTCTATCCGATATGGTCATGCCGGGGATGGGCGGAACGGAGCTGGCGAGCCGCATTCGAGCGGTGAATCCGACACTGCCGGTGCTATTGATGACTGGCTATACCGAGGAGGCGATCACCCGGGCCGGGGACCGGCCGCGAGACGAGCGGATTATCGAAAAGCCATTCACGCTGAGCACCATGCTGGAGAAAGTCAGCATAGCCCTGGCTTCCCGGTCTGGCTAATGCACCGGCTCGGACCGAGCGGCCCTTGCCTTCAGCAGCTCCGCGACTTCGGAGGCCAGGGCTTCCGGCGTGAAGGGCTTTTGAAGGAAGGGCTGCCCTGCCTGGAGCAGACCACGTCGGACGATCTCGTCGTCGGTATAGCCGCTCATGAAGAGCACTGGGAGCTCAGGCACGAGCCCCACCGCTCGCCTGGCCAGCTCGGGCCCGTCCATCCCTGACAGGATGACGTCGGTAACGAGCAGGTCGATCCTTTCACCCCGCTCCAGCACGCCAAGCGCCTGGTGACCGCCATTCGCCTCCACGACGCCGTACCCATACTCCTGGAGCACCCGGGAGGTCATGTGGCGGACAGTGGGCTCGTCTTCGACCAGCAGAATGGTCTCACCTGATGCCCGGACCGGAGCCGCAGGTTGCGCGGGGGGTGTGGCCGCTTCGGCGTCCAGCGGGAGATACACCTTGAACGTCGATCCTTGGCCCAGTTCGCTATAAGCCCAGACGTAGCCGCTGCTCTGTTTAACAATGCCGTAGACAGTAGCCAATCCCAGACCCGTGCCCTTGCCGGTCGGCTTCGTGGTGTAGAACGGCTCGAATAAGTGACTGAGAGTATCCGGTCCCATGCCATGTCCGGTATCGGTAACCGAGACTACGGCATAGGGTCCTGGGCGGATAGCCACTCCTGGCCGCTGCTGTGCGTAGGCCTCCGTGAGCTCTGTTATCCGGGTTTCGATTGTCAGCCGGCCCCCCAACGGCATGGCGTCACGAGAATTGAGGACCAGGTTGAGGAGCACCTGAGCCAGCTGGCCGGGGTCGGCCTTTACGTTGCCGCTGGCCCGAAGCTGAAGCACCAAAGTGGAGCGCTCACCCAGGGCACGCCGGAGCACTCCCTCGAGCCCCCGAACCGCCTCATCGAGGCTGAAGACTCGGGTTTGCACCACTTGGCGGCGGCTGAAGGCGAGAAGCTGGGCCGTGATCGCCGCCGTGCGTTCGGCGGCTTCCCTGATGTATTCGAGGTCCTGTCTGGCCGTCGCCGGCAGATCGCTGCGACCGAGCAGGAAGCCGGTTGCGCCGAGCACGACGGTCATCTGGTTATTGGCCTCGTGGGCTACTCCTCCGGCGAGCTGTCCCACCACTTCCATGCGCTCACTCTGGCGAACCCGCTCCTCGATCAGACGTTGGGCAGTGACATCCGTGTTCACCTCGATGACGGACACCGGCTCGTTAGCGCGTCGCCGACGGAGGATCCACTGGCTGGCGACATGAACCCGCCGTCCTTCTTTCGCGACAACGACCACCTCGCCCTCCCAACGCCCGGTGGCCTGGAGAGCCGAGCTGATCTCCTCCAGTGGCATGGGAAATTCGGTCTGGAGGAGCTCGTAGGAGATCCGCCCCAGCGCCTCTGCCGCAGAGTACCCGTACAGGCGGGCGGCGCCACTGCTCCAGTATGTGATTCGCCCATCCGGAGTGCGCATCATGGCCTGGGACAGGTCGAGCGCCTCTGCCAATTCCCGGCTCCGTGCGCTCTCCGCTTCCAGAGCCGCCTGAGTCCGCTTCTGCGCGGTGACGTCGCGCTTGATCGACGATGCTCCAACCACGCGGCCGGATGTATCCCTGATGGGTGAAACCGTGAGCGCGATGGTGATCCGCTCCCCATCGCTTCGAACTCGCTCAGCCTCGGTGAACTCGACAGGCTCGCCTCGGGAAACCCGCTGCAGCACCTCACGCTCGCTTTCATGGAGTTCGGGCGGGATCAGCCGGAAGATAGAGCTGCCTATCATTTCAGCCGCGCTGTACCCGAAGATCCGCTCTGCACTTGCATTCCAGCTGGTGACCGTGCCGTCCAGCTTCTTGCTGACGATGGCATCCGCCGAGGAAGCGACTATCGCGGCCAGGCGGGTCGTCGCTTCGTTGCCTCGTACCCGGTCGGTTACGTCCTGTGCCACCACCGTCAGACCTTCCGCTGAGGGGTACGCCCTCGCCTCGATCCACTTATCGGTGGGCGCGTAGTATGCTTCCACTCGCACGGCATACTCTCCTGCTACCGCGCGACGAAAAGCCTGTTCGAAGGGACTTGCCACGAGGGCGGGCAACGCCTCCCAGCAGGTCCGCCCCACGAATTCGGCCGGCCGCCCCCCTGCCAGCGCGGCCGCCCGCTCATTCATGTAGGTAATGACCCAGCTGTGGTCCAGCACAGTGAAGGCGTCGGTGATGCTTCCCAGGATCCGCTCGACTCGCTCCGCCTCATGCGCAGCCCGCCGGCTCTCCTGTTCCGCCCGAGCGGTCTGCTCCTCGGCGTTGAGCATCTCCTCTTCTGCCCGCGCGGCCTCCTCTTCCGCGCGCGCGGCCTCCTCCTCTGCCCGAATCGCCTCCTCCTCGGCCCGGGCGGTCTCCCGCTCAGCCAGAGCCAGTGCCTGGACTACACGACGATGCGCCCGGACGCGAGCCTCCCCCAGCCCACCGGTGGCAAGCCCAGACATCAGGAACAAGGCGATACCAACCTGAGTCTGAGGATTGGCCAGCGCCAGCGAGTACAGTGGCTCGATGAAGAAGTAGAGCGCTGCGAGTGTCCCGAGCAGCAGTGCAGCCAGGGTAGGGCCAAACCCACCGATGTAGGCAACGATGAACAGGGCGGGAAAGAGCGTAATGAAGGGAAGACCGCTACCCAGCCAGGGCGCAAGCGCCCAGCGCAACCCCACCCCCAGCGCAATCGCGAGCACAGCCGCTCCATACGGAAGCAGCCGTGTACCCCACGATTTCGGCGACTCAGGAGAGCTTGTCAGGTTCAGCGGGGAGCCTGATACGGGTTTGGCTTAAGCGAGGTAAGTGACCCACAACCGACTGCACCAAAGGTTGTTAGACTGGCGATCGGAGTCAATGGCGCCGCCGGCTCAACCCTCCTGGCTGGAGCGCATCGCCCGGTTTCTGAGTGGAAGCAGCTCCCCGCGTATCTCGGATTGGGTATAGTCCGGGTTCTTGATCTTGTACCAGACCGTTCCGCGGCCGTATGGCTCCACCTTCTGCTTCGCCACCACACCTTCGAGCTCCATCTTTTTGATTGCGCCGAAAAGCGCCCGGCCGTGCTCTTCGATGGTGAGAACCTTGTAGAGTGGTCCAGTATCCTCCGGCAGCAGGCGACCCAGGAGATGTTTCCGTTCGGCGAGCGGTCGCTCCCGCAGGTCGATTCCATCGAGCCAAAGGAGATCGAAGGCCGCGAACGCGAGAAATCCCTCACCCCGAACCAGCTCACGAAAGACCGGACGTCCCTGCCGATTCAACGACACGATTTCCCCGTCCAGAATGACTTCACGCGTCCCGAGCACCTCGGCGACCCGCTCCCAGAGGCTGCGGAAACGCTTCAGGGGAATGTCCCGGCGAGACCGGATCTCACATCTTCCGGACCACCCGTACGCCACGCCACGAAAACCATCGTACTTGGGCTCAAAGATCCACTCCGGGTCATCGAAAGGATCCGATCGGGCTACCAGCGGGATCGGGTCGATCCGAGGGAGTCGACTGGCCGGACCGACGCTCTGCGGGCGGAGAAGAGAATTCGTGGGCATGAAGGCTCCAGAGCCGAAAAGACGGATCGGGAGCCCTCCCCACGAGGAGGGCTACACGCGTGTAGTCCCGCTGGACTCCAGCTCAAGGTACATCACCGCGTGCTCCTCGCACTAGAGGCGGTGAGGGGAGTCACGGCGGCCTACCCTTGGTGGCGTAGTTTGGCGTCCGACAGGAGAGTCCTGCCGGTATGCCGACCACGACTCGAATTTCGAGCCAACGTCGCTGTCAGAGCACGCAAACCCGGGCGGGCCCGGCGAAGGAGCAGCGTGGAAAGAGACGAGGGTAGACCAACGAAACCGCGGATTCGGGAGGCGCGTCTCAAGGTGGAGTTCGCGCATCTGTATCCTCCGCTTGAGCCCGACCGTTGGGAGCCTGCCGCGCTGCTGGCGGACCGGGTAGTTGCCTGGCTGCTGCGGCAGCCGGACCGGGGCTATGTGGCGCCGGAGAGAGTCCTGCGATCGGAACACTTCGAATTTCGGGGCGGCACCGACCAGCCCATGTCCGGCACGGCTCAAAGCCGGCGCCGGAGTCCAACCTGAGAAAACCCATGACCGAGCTGGAAATAGCGGAGCTGAAGGGCGCCGTAGAGCGGGAGCATAGGTGCCCGGCAACCTACCGAACCAGTGAGCAGGTCCGAGAGCACCTGCGGCAGGTCGAAGTGGCCGTCTTCGATATCCTGGGACACCCTCGGGCATTGGTGTGCTACGCCTGGTTCGTCGAACGCGCCGGTCGGCGCAGAACTCACACCCTCTTGCGGGAGGGACCAATCCACTCTTCCCTCGACGCTGTGCGCCAGGAATACGAGGAATAGCTCTCTGCCTTATTATCGTTTCTGACGGCGCACTCGACTCATCAATTCCACGAACTCATCTGGATCAGGCAGTACCACGTTCCGGGCTCTTGCGGCCTTTCGAATTCGGCTCAGGATAGTTCGGCGTTCCGCCGAGGTGTACTTCGCTCGGTTGCTGGGCTGGTGGATGTAGGCCCACGCGGCCTTGATGCGACCGGGGGTATCGACGGGGTACTTCTTGTTGGTAGGATCAGCGAACACGGTTGGCCCGTATTTCTCCAGTCCTTCGGAGGGATCGGCGTCCGGTCGGCGGCGAATTCGCTTGCTCACTTCCTCAACCTGTCAGAGTACGGGTTCGGCCCGAGGGACACTTCCGACGGACCACTGGAAGTCCGCCGGATGCCATCGTAATGTAGAACGGTTCACCTGGTGATCCCGCTAACCGCTATGTTCTCGAAGCATCGTGGTAAGCCTTTCCTGCTCGTCCTGCTGAGCTGGCTCTCTATCCTCTCGTGCGCCACCTTTCAGCGCGCCGCGGCACCGGCACTTCCCTTCATGACGGAACCCACCACTCCGGGAGTGATCCCCGACTCGGTGCTCCGCCGGGCGATCAGACGAGCGGAGCTGATCGTCCTCGCCACGCCGGTGGAGCTTGCCTCTCAGCACGGATTCCTGACCCCGCAGTTTCAGTTAGGAGCGAAAGAAACCTGGTATGACGTAAAGCTTACGGTGGACTCGGTCCTGAAGGGGAAGCTCCGGCGCGCCAAGCGGCCGGATTTGGGGATGCTTCCGGCGGCCCTCACGCCTCCGCCGGCCTTCCGACTGGCCAGGAACGAAATCGTGGTGCAGTATCCCGCGGTGACTTCCCGAAACAGCAACTGGTCTGCCGCAGCACCGATGATTCCGGGGGAACGAGCGGTCTTCATCTTTCACCGGTGCTATTACTGCCTACCCATCACTGGATTGGTGACCGGGCGAGGTTCGTACTACACCGCCAGTCCACTGGTTGCGATAGGTTGGGAGAGCAAGCTTGCGCCAGGGGAATGGGGACGGGTGGGCAGGCTGTTGGTGGAGCGCGGGCACTGAGGCAGTCGTTACTGCGAAATCTCCAGCGGCCGGTCCGCCGATTACGCGCGGGCTATCGCCGATTCACAGCCCCTCTGAGAGGACTCCCCTCCGCCCTGGTCATTGGGGCGCAGAAGAGCGGCACCACTTCACTCTATCAGTATCTGGTGGAGCACCCCAGCGTGGTGCCCCCGCTCATCAAGGAGGTTCACTTCTTCGACCTCCATTATGCCCGCGGTGTGAGCTGGTACCGCGGATGCTTCCCCTACAGTCATCTGTTGCGGGGCGGGTCACTCACGCTGGAGGCGTCACCCTATTACCTGGTGCACCCGGCCGCCCCCTCCAGAGCCGCCGACCTGTTGCCGCGGATCAAACTCATTGCCGTACTGCGCAACCCGGTTGACCGGGCACTATCCCATTATCACCATGAAGTTCGGAAGGGGCGGGAGCCGCTGTCGTTTGCCGAGGCGATCGAACGGGAATCCGAGCGACTGGATGGGGAGGAGGACCGCCTCACGCATGAGCCCACCTACTACAGCTACAGCCACCATCGACACTCGTACATCCGTCGAGGACTCTACCTCGAGCAGCTGCGTCGCTGGGTCCAACACTTTCGCCGCGATCAGTTGCTGGTATTACAGAGCGAACGGCTCTTTCGTGAGCCGGGACAGGTGATGTCGGCGGTATACGACTTTCTGGAGCTTCCAGCAAATCAGCTGAGACACTACAGGCGGTTCCTGGCCGGGAGCTATGTTCCAGGCATGCCGGACGAGCTGAGAAAGCGATTATCGGAGTACTTCGAGCCTCACAATCAGCAGCTGTACCGCTGGCTCGGTGAGGCGTTCGATTGGCGTTGATTGGCCCCGCGCCCCGACGGGTCAATCAACGTCGAACGCTGACCGGGAGTCCGCTCGGTACCCGCCCGGGCGCCAGGCCGCTCAGGTTTCGTGCCGCCGGGTCGGTTAGCGCTTTCATGAACTCCGTCAATTCATCCGCCGCCTGGGGCGGGAACACGACACCAGTCAACAGCGGATCGCGGGTGGCTAGGATCTCATTCAAAGTCGGCAACACGGTTCCCTGCAAGGCCGGCTCCAGCTGGGCTATGTTGAAATCCCGCAGCTTGATATCCGATTCGCTGTAGTGATCGATGAAATCCCGCAAGCTGAAGAATGCGCCGTCGTGCCCGTAGGGGGCCGTAAGCTCCACGTTTCTGAGCGGTGTGGTTCGGAAGGCATAGCGTTCGGCCGGGTTTCCCGTCACCCGCATCCGACCGAAGTCATCCAGGCCGTTGAGCCCGTCCCCCTGCCCCGGACCTAATTGGGCCACCGCAACATTGTGGAACAAGTTATCGGTGAACGCCGGCCCATTATGACAGATGGAGCAGGGGGCGCGCATGAATCGTCTTGCGCCCTGGAGCTGTGTAGCCGTAAGGGCCCGGTCGTTTCCAGCCAGGAAGCGGTCCCACGGCGAGTTGTTGAAGGCGAGGCGCGCGGTGAAAAACCCAGCTATCGCATTACTGGCATGGGCAAAGGTCATGTTCTCGAACTTTTGCCCGGGATAGGCGTCCTGAAACATCCGCCGGTATTCCCGAATGTCCCCCAGGCGCTTCATCAATGCGCTCCAGACCTGCTCGGGATGATCGTCGCTGATCGCCGCGAGCTCGTTGCCGGCGTCTGCCCTCATCTCGGAACGGGAGAGCACCGGGAAAAGCCCGAGTGCCGAAAGGGTACCGAACTCGAACACGCTGATCATGCTCGATGTCAGCGCGCCGCCGGCCGGGGTGTGGAACGCACCGGTGGCGTCCTGGAACACTCGTCCATCCCAGAACAGCGGCTGCAGGGCAAAGAGGTTGAAGAGGGGAGGCGCATTCCGAGGGATGAAGACCCCATCGGGATGGAGCCTGGCGGGTCCCAGCCCGTCGGCCCCCTGTCCCACCGATAAGCTGCGGCCATCACCCGTGGCGAACGCGGGCAAGTGGCAGCTCATACAGGAGATGTCCCGATTCCCGCTGAGGACCTTGTCGAAGGCCAGTGCCTGACCCAGCCGGACCAGTGCCGGGCGCACCGGCGCAGGAGAAGGGAGACGAGTTATGCCACGCCCAGCCGTGAGCTGCCGTACCTCGGCCGCAAGCGCGGCTATGGAACCGGGGTCGCCGCCGGCCAGAGAGGCCTTAATTTCGGGTCCGGTCACCTCATCCCGCTCGCACCCAAAGATCCCCAGCAGCACGGCAGATGCGCCCAGCACGGCGCGCAGGCAGTTGCTTCTCATACCGACCTTCCTTCGGCTGTCACTGGACGTCAACTGGATTGGGTAGATCTCGGGGCCCTGCATTTATTAGGTCGGAATTGCGAAGACAATCCCGACATCCATCACCTTCGCTGGTCCGGCTCTCTCCGGGGGCCACGGCAGTTTGGCGGAACCCTCGTAGCCACGACCGACGTCTATGCTTGGGCGTATGCCTCTAGATTATATGCTCCGATCGTCATCTCGCCAGTAGTGAAGATCGCAGAGAAACTGGAGTCCAGAGACAAAGATTGCGCTGGCTGGTACTCACGATCGGTCGGTTCTCGAGTGACGGCGTTCGCCGGTTGATTATCGCGCTCTCTCAGCGCGGTCTCAGGCATAGCGTGCTCGTCGCAAACGATCCTTGCTGGTGCATTTAGGCACCTACCAAGTTCGGCGACCGCTCCCCAAACTTCAAAGTCCGCTCGTTTGTCGAGGTGAATCCTGTCTGATGGCGTTAGGCGATACAGGCTGCACGGTCCACAGCGTCACGATGGAACCCTTCGCCCGAACGATCAACGCGGCAAAGAAATACGTCGTGTCGAGCACCCTGGACCGGGTCGATTGGAACGCGGAGCTCGTGCGCGGGGATCTGGGGAATGCAGTTCAGCAGCTCAAGCGGGAGTCGGGTAAGGGACTGTTCGTGGGAGGTGTGAAGCTCCCGCTGGCATTGGCGGAGCTGGGATTGATCGATGAGTACGAGTTCGTGGTGCAGCCCAGGCTAGTCGGCCATGGGCCGACGTTGTTCGCGGGGCTATCGAAGCGTATCGACTTGAAGCTCGTGAGCCGGCTAGAGTTCGGCTCGGGGGCGGTGGCGATGCGGTATGAGCCGAGAACGTAGCCACCATCGGGCTTCGATCCGTTAGGCTCACAGTGGGAGGTGCTTAAACTGGTATTCGAGCACCACTTCGACCATGTGATCGAGTGTTATGTGCAGACGCCGGCGCAAATCCTCCGCCGTGATGTCGTCCTTGCTTCGGTGTGCACACAAACGCTGCCGACGCGCCGCCCGCGCTCCACCACCAGCACGCTTTCCTGAGTTTTCGCCGCCTGAACCGCCGCGCGCCGGCCCGTGGACCCCGACCCGATGCGATGAGGGTCAAAATGCTGCGCCATGGGCGGTCATGCTTGAACCGCGCCGCTCGCCAAGACGTTAATAGTGTTGCCTGTCGGAGCGGGCCGTTCGTCCTGGGGTCAGATCAAGGAGAGTGACCCATGCGGAAGATCATTGTCGGCGCCCAGGTTTCCATGGATGGAGTCATGCAAGCGCCTGGTGGGCCGTGGGAGGACCCCACCAAGGGCTTCAAGTTCGGCGGCTGGGCGATGCCCTACTTCGATCAGGTGGGTGGTGAAGAGATCCAGCGCGTCTTCAAGCAGAAATGCGACCTCCTGCTCGGCCGCAAGACCTATGAGATTTTCGCCGGATACTGGCCCTATTACGACGAAACCGCCCCCG
>JAICPP010000071.1 GCA_025929805.1 Gemmatimonadales bacterium
AGACCCGTTGCTCACACTGCTCCGAGTAGACCGATGGGACGAGGATGCAGGGGCATTTCGTCCCGCGGGAGCCTGGAGCGTGTTCGCTATTCATGGGACCGGCAACACGCCTAACAACGAGCTGCTCGACGCCGACCTGCCTGGGATGGTGATGCAGTCGCTCGAGAGATACATCGACCTCGAGCTCAATCACGATTCGCTGCCTGGGCGGGCAATCGTCCTCCTTGCCACTGGTGCGGCGGGCGACATCTCACCCGATTGGCCGCCGCAGAGCCGGTGCCCTCAGCCACGGCTTCTGACCGAGCGTTGGCCCGCCGGACCCTTCGCGAGGAGGCTTTGGACCTGGGTGCCCCCGACCGTCGCGGAGCTCGGTCTTTGCCGGCACGCGGCTCGGCGGGGCATGCTGACCGTAGCACAAGGCGTCAGCGCTCGAGCGAAATGGCTCATTCGTGCACTGGGCGACAGCCTGCAGGACTCACTCACCCTCGAGCGATCCTTCGTCACTCTTCCGCTGGTGGAACGGGCCGATTCCCTGGGTATCTGTGACTCGCCCCTGCCGGGCATGTCCACCTTCGGCGGCGCGCCCGACGCCCGCACCCGCTTTTATGGGTGGCGCTGGCTCGGCGTGATCCCGAGTGGGATGGAAGAGAGCCCGCAATCTCCTCGTTCGCCCTTGGGCTGCCATGGCGAGAAGCGGCTGCTTCTCTGGGAAGGCGCGACGAAACGTTTCATAGGTGCGCAGCTCCCGGGTACCGGCCAGCTCATCGTGCTGCGCATCGGATCCCGGCTGATCGCGGGTATGCCGGCCGAGGTCACCACCATAGCCGCCCGGCAGATGCGCGATTCAATGGTAGCCGCGCACGCGGTGTCCGGGACGGTTGAGGATGCCCTGGTCGTGAGCGTTACCAATGGTTTTGTCGAGTACGTGACGACCTCTGATGAATACGCGGCGCAATACTACGAGGGCGGGTCGACCCTGTATGGAGCACGGTCGGCCGCCATGTTCTCCCGTGCTCTCGGCGGCTTGGTTCGAACGCTGAGCGCCGGTGATATGATGCCAGACCGAGTCGCCCCCGGCGTCAGGGTCAGCCCGGGAGCGCGCCGGAGGAGCTTCGAGGCCAAGGGCGATCACCATCCGCGCGTGGGAAGAGCGTGGTGTACCGGTGACACTCTCTACGCCCGGCTCGCACTTGGTCGCAGAGGAGGCTGGTTGGTACGGGACTCCAGCGAAGCAGGTAAGCCACTGGTCGAAATTTGGGGAGGCCGGCAGGGGACCGCAGATTCACTGCTGGCCATCGACGATGATCCTGGAGTGGAGCTCCACTATGTGGAGCGAGGATCCTCGACTTTTCCCTGGGAGCTACGATGGGCACCAGCTCCGCCCGGACGGTACACCGTCACCGTCCGGGGCGACAAAGGGCGGAGCGCGGCCCGATGCACGGTCCGCCCATGAGCTTTCTTGGCGATCCTGTTTGAGGCTTACTGCCGTTTACTGAGACAGCGGCGAACTTCCGCGATCAGACGGTGGGCCGCAAAAGGCTTCGGCAGCACTCCGCAGGGCGGCACGACGCCCATCTCCGACAACTCGCGCTGGGCATACGCAGACATCAGAATCACGGAAACGTCCGGGTGGGATGCCGCGAGTGCGTTGAGCAGGTCGACCCCGTTGAGCCGCGGCATGACGATATCGGAGACTACCAGCTCCACCGGCTCGGTACCGCGCTTGATGAGTTCGAGCGCCTCCGCCCCATCGTTGGCCTGATGGACCACGAGCCCATCCTGCTGAAGGATGCGGGCGATGTAGCGCCGCACCGCGTCCTCGTCATCCACGATAAGAATGTGGGGCAGTTCATCGGTGTCCTGGTCCGCCCAGTCTGGTGCGGAGTCCGAGGCGGAGCCCGCCGTGGTGTACGTCATAGAGAAGCTCGATTGTAGGCGGACTGCGTCCGGGAGGGCTGAAGATAGTAGAGTCGCTGAGGCGAAAGCCAGCCGCCGGAGTTTCTCGACCTGTACGGTTGCTCCCGGACCATTGGCCGCTTCCACTTCGGGCACACGGCGGGCTCAGGAAGTTGCACCCTCAGCGGTAGTGATCCAACTCACGGAACTCTCGAGAGTTCGGGGTTGGAGTTTGAAGAAGTCCCTTGGCCACTGTGGCTTGGGGAGTTCGTACTTCAACAGCGAGCATTGGCGATGCGAATGACACTTGGAACCGTCGTGCTCCTTCTCGGTTTGGGGGCATGCGCGTCCCGCAGCGAAGAGGCGGGGGACACCAGGATCGCCACCGACACCCTCATCGAGCGGAGACAGGTGGAGGATACGCTGCTGGTGAGGACCGATACCACGATCGCCACCGACACGACCGTTTCCGCAGATACCACGATCGTGGCCGACACCACCAGGATTGGGGACGAGGGCGTCATCAGCGCTGATACGATTACCAAGGAGTAGGCCGCGCCCGGGTCCCGAATACTTTTGATTTCAGCGAATGGGGAGCGGAGTGTCTCAGATCAATAGCAGGATTCGTCTGGTGCGACTCAGGCCCGAGTTCGCCGATCTGTACCCCGGGTTGGACCCCGGGGTATGGGAGACCGCTACCGAGCTCGCGGCAAGACTCCTGGCCCAGCACGTCGTGAGGCCCAGTCCCGGATTCATGCTGAGTGATCGCGTGCTGCCGGACGAACACTTCGAATTTCAGGGCGGAAATCGTCGAGCCGCATCCTGGAGCGGCCCGCGCTCCCGGGTGAACGACTAGACGATTCGGCGCGTCAGCGTAGAGCTGCTCGGCGGCAACCGAACCTTCGCAAAGAAAGATGTCTGAACGCCAGGCTCGCCTCCGGCAGGAATACGAAGAATGGTACCCCGGGATCTCACCGGGCACCTGGCACAACGCAGCCTGGCTCGTCGAGAAGGTGCTCCACCAGCGTCGGCACGGCTCACCTCGTTGGGCCGTGGAGGGGCGAGCACTGTCGGGAGAACACTTCGAATTTCAGGGACAAAGCCAGACGCCCCGTCAACCACGCCGCAGCGTGGATCCCCCAGGCTTCAGCTATCGCACCTCCTGAGGATTCATTCATGGACTCTCGGGATATCCGCCAGGAAGACCGATTCGTGTGAGCCGAGTCACTGCCCGGGCCCTGCTGGACAGGCAGTCTAGCATCTCCCTCGGTAGTGAGGTTTTTGACTATGATCCCCCGAATTATGCCGGCTAAGCCTCAGCTGTTTTTCGCTGCCGCGTTCGCTCTGGCTTCAGCCTGCAGCACCAAGCAAGCCGATACGACTCCTGACTTCGCGCTGAGTGAATCGAGGGAGGGTATGCCGGCTGAGCCCAGAGTGAGCGGAGCCAGATCCGGTCGATCGGGCGACACCCTGATTTGCGAGACCCCTCGAAAGTTCCCCACGGCGGCCGGTGACCGATGGCTGTGGGTCCGGATTCTGGTCGAGCGCAAGCCCGGGAGCGACACCGATAACACGCTCGCCGAGACGGTGGTGTCGACCGATGCCGACGGAACGGAATACGATCAGCCGGTGGAGCTCGCCGGTGTCTCCCTGGATGGCGACCCGGACTACACGCTCAGAAATACCACCGGAGTGCGTACGGCTGAGGCCAAGGAAAGCCCCAAGCGGGCCCACCGGGCTCGCGGCTACACCATCGGGCCGAACCTGGGGCCGGTCGAGGCCCGCTGCGGCGGCTGATCGGCGGGAGCGGTTCGACCAATCATCCGGAGGAACGAAGGCAAGGGGTGCCAGTGTTGAGGTAATCGCTCTGGTTGAGGAGGTGGTCCGAGTGTTGCCCGTTGCGCTGGCGATGTTCGTCGTTGTCGGTGTGGCCTATATCCTCCTGAGGCAGCAGGACAAAAAATGAGAGACGAGGCCGGTAATCATCGCCCCGGGGCGCCATAATTTCATTGCCTCGTCGCCGTCCAGCTGCCGGTCAGCATCCCCGCCGCGCTTACAGGCCCGAGTACGAAGGTCCAGCTGGCGGTTCCCGTCATCGACGAGCCGTTCACGGTTCCAACATGGTGGAAGTCCGCGGTACCAAGGTCGAAGGTGACCTCGTTTCCATCGATCGCTCCATTGAGCACCGAGCCTGAGCCAACGGCGGCGGAGAACGCGCCCTGGGGGGCAGTGCAGTTGAGCACCCCCCCGCCACCATAGGAACCCGAGAAGGTTGTGGTGTTCTGCTGGAAAGTCATCTGAACCGGGCTGCTCGTGTTGCAGACGGCTCCCCCTCCACTCAGGTTGGTGATCGAGAGAGTCCAGTTGCCATGCACGTTGGCAAAGGTCGGTCCGGTACCGTTGTCCTCCCCACAGGCCAGGGCGCCGAACAGAAGAGAGAGCACTACAAGGCGACTCACGATGCCTCCGGCAACACAGGAGTGACAGAATTGTCGTCCACTTGGCAAGAATATGGAGGAGTTCGGCCCCTATGGTTATACCGGGCGGCTAGCTGAAGACCCACCACCGGAGAGATGTGAATGCGCCTGACGAACTGCTTACTCCTTGCGCTGGCGCTCGGCAGTGCGCCGCTGGCCGCGCAGTCCGCCTCCCCAGGCTCGGCCAAAGAGCTGTGGAAGGCCTACGTGGACCTCGGCACCAGGTTCGACCCATCGCTGGCGGACCTCTATGCCGACGATGCGATCATCCGCAACACCCGCCGATATCCCGATGGTCGCACCCGCACGCTCGAGATGAACGGCAAGGAGTACAAGTCTCTGGTGCGCCAGGCAATGCCACTGGCCCGCAGTCGGGGGGACGTCGATGTCTACTCCAAGGTGCAGTTCGAGGACCTGGGCGACCGTACCCGCATCACCGCTACCCGGTATTCCACTTTGAAGAAGTATGAGGCGCCGCACGAGCTCATCGTGGGAAATCGGGGCGGCGCTGTTTGGAGCATCCTGCAGGAAACGGGGGAGTCACGACCATAGATGGAGGTGTAACCGAGGGCGCAAGTAAGGCTACGCGGGCGAAAAGTGCAGTAAGCATGAGGAGCCCTCAGGGGCTTCAGACAGTCGAACATTGACGGACCAGGTACCCAGGCGTAGGCTAAAACTATCGGCCTGCAGTATAGGGAACACCTGACATCGGTAGCCGCATGAATCGATCTCCGCATTGGTATTCCGGGGTATGCCTGACGGCGTCTCTTGCCATTCTAGCGTGCGGCGATTCGACATCCCCGACCCTCGATGTTCAGAGCGTCGACTTCCAGTATGCGGGTGCAGTGAGCGGAAATTTTCGGGCGGTCGGTCCCGCGACAGCAGTAGATAACCCAGAGAGCTCGTTCGCGGTCGCGTTCCGTAGCGCTGCCGGCGAAACGCAGCTGTGTGCCTATCAGCCCGGAAGGCAGCGGTTGGGGAATTTCTTTCTGTTAAACATCGGCGTAATTAACGGCCCTGGGAATTATGCGGTGCCGCCTGGCTGGGCTCCGAATGCCACGAGCTATCAGCCGGGAACCTTCCTACTCGGCGTAGACGCTAGTCAGGGGTCGGTTGAACAGATTTCCACGTTCATCGAGGGGGAAGTAGAGGTCCAGGAACTCAGTGCTAACCACGTTCGGGGGGTGTTCACCATCAACACGCACCTTACCGCTATTCCGGAAGGTCGGTTTGACGTCCCCATGGCGGCACTGGAGGAGCTCCCGATCATCTGCCAGTAGGCGGACGAGCTAAAGCGTCTCACGCCCAGCTGAGTTGGTCGAGTCGGAGGGGCTCGCTTTGGGGAATTGGCCCCCGATGAGTGCCCCAAGCTTCCCCCCAATAAGCCCACCGCCGAACAGCCCTACCAGCGTGGCCCCGGTGCAGTTCCGCTCTGTCTCCGAGTAGGCGCATATCCCCGCACCGAAAACGGCACCCAACAGGCCGAGCGCGACACCTCCCGCGATGGCGCCTTCCTTCCAGTAGGTGGGCCGAATCCGGCGCGGAGTGGTGTCCGCCGGAACCGACATCCTCTCATATTTTGGCCGACTGGGCGCAAAAAGTATTGAAGCCGCGGGGCCCCATGCTTCCAGGGCACCGTCCTGTGACCAGCCAGCGCTTGGTAGCGCGATACTCAGCAGCAGCGCGAATACAAGACCTCGCATATTCCTCTTTTACAGCGCTTCCGATGTTCGCCTCGCCGCTACGGTAGCGGCTGCACTCGATGCATAGCATAGCCCACCGGTGGCACCACGTCGTCCACCCGGAGTCACAGCTCCGGCAATCGGCCCATCCGCATCGGTAAGGCGGCCCTCCAGGGTCAGCAAGTGAGTAGGCGGAACTCGCCACGTGGCTCAGGACAGGGTGCCTCAGAGTTCGGTTCGCTGCCACGCCAGCGGTCGCGGCAAGGATGCCAAGGAGAACTGGAAGCCTGAAGCGTTGTGCCATGTTCTCAACTGTATCGGCATCTTGAACGAGGAGCTTAGTGCGAGCGCCTCGATGCGCTTGTTATGTAAGGCAGTTGAACTAGCTGGTGAAGCGAAGGCGGCGGTCCTTCGACCTACTCCGCGGCGTCGAAGCCGTAGGTGGGCTCACTGCTGCAACCATTCCAGCGCACCAGGATGACGCCCTGGGTCTGGTTGCCTTCGCTGTCGGGAAAGGTCCCCGCGAGGTGCATCTCGCCCCGGTCGATCCGCTGCACGGTCTCCACGCAGCCGTCGTTGTAGTGGAGCGGGGTGGGCGTGGTGACGGTGAGCACGTAGTGTTCGGTGCCCCGGGTCCAGTCCACGCTGCCGGCGATGTCGAGGGTGCCGCCGGGAATCGGGGTGTTGATCTGGATGTTCCGTTCCGGGGAGTAGGTCAGGGTCCATTCCTTGTCGACGGCGCCGTCGGGCTGGCCGCCAAAGGTGCGGATCACCTGGAGGTCTGAGGTAAGGATCAGGTTGGAGACCGAGCCGCTCAACACCCGGGTGCCGTTCCGGGTCACGTCGTAGATCACCTCGTTGTCGGCGGTGGTGAACCGGGTGCGGAGCCCGGTGAGGGTCCCCTCGTAGCCGAAGCCGGCCTGAATGGGGGCCGGGTCCTGGATCCGGAGCTGGCCCACGATGTCCAGGGTGCCGCCGCGCCAGCCGGTGAACCGGCAGGGGGGCGCGGTGAAGAGGTAGACGGCGTCGTCGGGCACCCCGTCGCCGTCGGAGTCCTCCGGAGTTGACGAATTGACACAGGCCAGAGCGGGGGAGGTGGGCGCCCGGGCCACACCCAGCGGGTCGAGCGAGCTGGTGAGGGTGAGGGCGCTGAGGGACGCCTCGACCTCGTCCCGCATGGTAATCCCGATGTCGTCGACCGCGCCGTTGGGCAGGGCCGAGTTGCCGGTGGTGAGGTCGTCATCGCAAGCGATTGTGGTGAGTGTAGTTAGAGTGATGGCCAGCAGTCGCGCGCGGGCCCGGCGTCCATCCATGTCCTGCTCTCCTTCGGGGGGCTGAGGATCTCCAAACAGTCGGCGCTGCCCACGAGGTAGGCCGATTTGGTGGAAGCTCCTCCTATGGGAGCATAACCCGGGCCGAGCATGGGGAACAACCCGACGCACACGGGTCCGGTTTGGCCATATGCGAACATTCACGGTATGATCAGCCGGGCTTCACTCCAGTGCCATTAACATCGGACCGGGTGAAGGTTCTACCGGTAAGAACGGGGGGCGCTATGCGCGAGCAGAACCTAAGAGCACTGAGAAAGCTGCTCGAGGATGCAGTTGCGGCCTCGAGCGGCGGTTATCGTCTGACCAGCCGCTGTGTCGGCGGCGATCCAGAGCATTCCATATATGACGATCCCGAAAGACTTGCCGAGTGGCTGGTCGAGGCCGGGGGCGTCCTGGTCCCGAGCGCGGTCAGCGAACAGGAGGCCATGGACCTGTTGTACAAGGTTCCAGCCGAGGTCTACGCCAGAGTGCCCGAGGAGTCCAAGGGGCCATGCCTCCGAGAGGGCCTGCGGCAGATTGCCACTGACACTCCCTTTGGAGGCGACGATGGAAGTGGGGAAGCCGTCCTCTGCCTGAAGGGGACCCATAGCTGGAGCTCAGCGCCCCCGAGCGTGGAAGGCAGGACGCTACGACGTTGGAGCAGTCGTGAAGCCCAGCGAACTGGCGTGAGGGAATCTCGTGCCTATCAAACCCCTGCTCTCCGGGGCCGCGTCGGCCACCGGCTTCAGGTATGTTTGACCGCAATGGTCTCCAGCTCGTCCGCCACGTCCTCGCAGGCGTCCAGCGTATCTTCGAGCTGATCGTATAGCGTCTTCCACCGGATCACGTCTACCGGATCGGGGGTCCCGGCGAACAGCTCCGCAACCGCTGCCTCCCAGACGGCGTCGCCGTCCTCCTCGATCTGTTTCGTAGCTCGGCACCGGGCCAGCACCTCGTCGCCGCTCCGAATGTGGCCCACGGCCGCTTCGATCTCGCGCACGGCCCGGCCGATATGCCGAGCCAGGGCAACGGCGGGCTCCCGACGCTGGGTCGCTGCGAGGCTCACGGCCCGTCTGGCGGTTCCCCCGATGAAATCCGCTATCCGGCACAGCTGGGTAGAAAGCAGGTGAATGTCTTCGCGGTCCATGGGGGGGATTAACAAGTTGTCGAGGTTGACGTCGAGGTCGTGAGCCGCCACATCGGTTTCGCGCTCCACGCGGTCAATGTTCCGGATGGATTCCGGCAGACGCGTGGGCTCGTCCAGCGCCTCCTCCAAAAATCGGGCGATGGTCGTCAGCCCGGCCGCGATCTCGCTCAAGTGCTCGAAGAACTTGCGCTCGTCGGGGAAGTACCAGCGCACGACTTCCTTCAATGCGGCGAACGCCTTGAAGCTTCGGGGTAAGACCTGGACCGGGCGCGGAGTATCCTCCACCGCCGTGTACTCGGCGAATGCTCTGGCAGTTCGGATCGCGTGATCGCTCATAACAGCCTTCCTCCCGAGTCCCTGCTAAAGCCGGAGGAACACGCCCCGTGGCTTTCACGGGTGTGCCTTTGTCGTGCGGATTAATCTGCAGAGTGGCCTGTGAAGCTCTCGTGAAACCAGCCTGAAGGGAGATCGCCGCTATCAGCCGGCGAACAATGATCTCATCGAACGCGAGCGCTGATAAAACTTGCCTCCGCTGCTACAGTGCCCCACCCTTCAGCCATGGCCCGGCCCCCGTTGTGGATACGCACGAGCCTGGCGCTCTTCGTGGCCATAGGAATCTCGGCCTGCGGCGACGATTACACCGGCATCCAGGCGATCCCTGAAGTCAAGATCACCGTCACCCCGACCGACCTCGTCCTCACTACCGGCCAGAGGTCCAAGCTCGAGGCAACAGTGCGCGACGAGGAGGGCCGAGTGCTCACCGGTCGCGACATCCAGTGGTCCAGCAGCGCACCCGACACCGTGTCCGTTTCGCCCACCGGCGAGGTGACCGCGCTGGCAGTGGGCAGAGCCGCCATCGGCGCCTACAGCGAGCAGAGCGTCGGCTTCGCGAGAGTGGTAGTGCAGCTGAGCTATCGCCTCCCGGTATCCGCAGGATGGGTGGTGGTTACCGAGATCGGCTCCCCCGCACCAGAATGCGCCGGTCATGAAGGCGGGCTCAGGCTGGATGGAAGCCGTGATTGCTCCCACGCGGGGTTGTCCCGCTACAGCCTCGACCTGGCCGATGCCGGCCAGTGGTCGGGCGCGCTCCCAGCAACGCCGGCACCGGAGGTTGTCGCGGCTGCGGACGGCATCATTACCGATATATGCATCCAGCCTCCGGTCGAGGTCACCTGCGGCACGAACGGGCCGTTCGTGCTGATCGAGCATGCCGGAGGATTCAGCACCATCTACGCACATCTCGATCCAGGGTCGGTGACGCTGCGGCGCAAGACCGCCGTAAAACGGGGGCAACTGCTCGGCACCATGGGCGCATGGGGAACATCCCCCGCGCCCTGGGTCCACTTCGAGCTGCGGCATGAGAACAAGGGAGCGAGCGCTGCGAGGGTGCTCGATGCCCTTCTGGTAAGTGGGCGCACGCTGAGAGAGTACGGAGTCGGCCACACCAGGTAGCTTCATATTCCGGTGTGCGGTATCACATCCAATTCCTCGTTCACCGCTTAGCTTGTCGTACGAGCTAAGCCGGCTATTCTCAAAGCCACGCAATCAGGCCTACCTCGAGCTTCGTTCCCGTGAAGGGACTGATCGAGTCAATTCAGCGTCAGGCGGTGTGATGGCACAGATACCACCGTGGTACTCTATTCGTCAGCAGGATCGAAAGGTGTTTCACGACGAAGACCAGTGCCCGATCAGCAGAGAGATCGACCCCAAGTACCGCAAGCGCGGACATCGGTGTCGAAGCCGGTGCTCCTCGTGCGCCAGGATTGGTGCAGCGCTGGTAAGCTCGGAACGCTTGGCTCGGCTGACTCCGCTCTAACCACCCGCCACACTTCCCCAGCGGCGAACCGGCCTGTAGTCTCCCTGCATGAAACTTCTGGTAACCGGCACCGATATCGGCGTGGGTAAGACCGGGGTGGCATGCGCGCTGGCGCGAGCGCTCAGTGAGTCCGGTCGTCGTGTGGTGGCGATCAAACCGGTGGAGGCCGGCTGCTCGGGTCAGCCGAGCCAGGGTGAGGACGGCGTGCGGCTGGCTCGTGCGACGGGCCAAAGCCAACCGTCGCACGCCATTCTCAGGCTTCCCGATCCCATGGCGCCGGTCCTGGCGGTCGAGCGGGCCGGTTCCGAGATCGATTTCGATGCACTGCTGCTGAAGATCGAGCGCTTCGCCGAGCCGATGGAGGTCGCCATCATCGACGGAACGGGAGGACTGCTGACGCCGGTGACCTGGGAATGGAATATGACGGATGTGGCCCGTACCCTGGGGGCGACCGCCCTGGTAGTGGCGGCGGACCGTCTAGGGACGATTAATCACACCCTGCTCACTCTTAGCGCGCTGGAGCTCGCGGGCCTTGGCTGTACCGGTGTCGTCCTGACCACTCCGGCTCAGAAGGACCCTTCGACCGGATCGAATGCCTCTGCTATCAGTCGCTTATCCGGGATCGATCGAGTCGTGACACTACCGCGAGCGAGGAATGACGAAGCCGCAGCCGAGCTGGTCGGACCGGTAGTCGAATGGCTCGGGCGCGTCACCGCGCCGGCCTGATTCCTCAGGTTTGCTTTTCCAGCTCGCGATCGATGGCGTCGAGCACCCACCGCCTGACCCAGGGCCGCTTATCGTCTCGATGGCGGACTAGCACACTCAGTGCTTGGGTATCGCCCCGCCGCGCAAGGGTCGCCAGCGTCACGGCTGCCAGCTGCTGCTCCCCCAGAATCCTTTCCAGCCCTTCGACGATCGCTGAATCGGGCGCCTGCGCCGCTGCGTAAATCGCTGCCGTCTGAATGACGTCACGATACGAAGGGGTGCTCAGCCCACTGAGCACCACCTCCCGGGAGCCGGCGGAATCCAGCCGGGCGAGAACACTCAGTGCGCTGGCCCTCACCTCGTAGCTCGAGTCTCGCTTCCAGGCGGTCAGCGCCAGGGCCTTGGCTTGGTCTCCACCGACGGCGCCGAGCGCGACAATGGCGGCTTCCCGAACAGCGGCGGAGGTGTCGCGAGTGGCGGCCTCGAGGGCAGGCACTGCTGTGGAGGCCGGAAACTCACCCAGCGCCAGGGCGGCATCGGCTCGAATCCGGTAGTAGTCGGCGCCTCGCGCCGCGCGGGCCAGCGCGACCGCCGCCACCGAATCCGAAGTGCGACGGGCCAGCTGCTGGATGACCCAGCTCCGGTTCCAGAGGTCAGGGTCTCTCCCCAATTGGCTCGCGAGCCAGTGGGTCGGCTGCTCGAAAGTCAGCGCCTTGAGCACGGTGTTGTTCTCGTCGAACACGACCATGGTTGGCGGCGACTTGAGTCCAGTGATCTGGAGTACTTGCTCTCGTTGATCCAGTATTCTCTGTACCCGAATATCGCCGGCCGCGGTCCCTACCCGAACCCTGACCGGCGTACGAAATGCCAATGGGGTCGTATATCGGAACCCATGGTTCTCACCCCAGGTCGTGTCTCCCTGGGTCTGGCGGACCGTGAGCGCCAACGTGCCGGCGGTGGAATCGTAGGCCGAGCTTACGACGAACTCGGGATAGCCGGCCTGGTACACCCACTGCCTCCAGAACCAGTCGAGATTCTCCCCCGTCGCGTCGAGCACTGCCTGGCGCAAGTCGTCACTTAGCGCGCTCCCGTAGGAATGTCGGGTCAGATATCGGTTCATCGCCGCCCAGAACCGGTCCGGGCCCAGATACTTCTTGAGCATCTGGGCGACCAGCGCACCCTTCGTGTAGACGTTGTTGCTGCTGTAGGAAGCGAGCGGCACCCGGCGGCGCTGATCCAAGTCGACGAATTGACGGTACTCAGCCAGGTAATAGTCGTCCTCGGCGTGGCGGCCGAACTTCGAGCCCCAGTACTGCCCCGCCATGAACTCCGCCAGACCCTCGTTCAGCCAGTAGTTCACCCAGTTCTGAGTGGTGACCAGGTTGCCGAACCACTGATGGGCCAGCTCGTGAGGAATGAGAGACTGACGGTACCAGGGGCGGTCCTGGTAGGCGCGGGCATCGGGCAGCCAATCGACCAGGGTGGTGGCGCCCACGTTCTCCATGCCTCCGACAAAGTCGGTCACGGTGGCCTGGGCATACTGCGGCCAGGGATACTTCACGCCGGTGAGTCGAGTAAAGACCTCCATCACGTCCGGCGTCATGGCAAACAGCCGGCGCGCCCGAGCAGTGTCCTCGGCATACACGTGGTACTCCAGCGGAACATCCCGCCACCGGTCACGGAGCCGCACGAATGGAGCTACCACGATGGAGATGAGATAGGTTGAAGCCCTGCGCTCTTGACGCCAGTGGACTGTATGGTCGCGCCTCCGCTTGGTGTCGCTGATCATTCTTCCATTCGACACGACGGCGTAGGTCGAGGGCACCGTTGCGATCAGCTCCCAGGTAGCCTTGTCGTGGGGTGGACCGTAGGTCGGTATCCAGCTCGGGTTCCCGTCCGTGCCGCCGCCGCTGTAGATCTGCTGGGGACGATGGGGCCGTCCCGGCTCCGCTTTGAAGAAGTACAGTCCCCGGCCGTGGGTGATCTTCCCGCGATAATCCACGGTGAAGCGAACCGTGTCGCGGATGCCGACCGGGCGAGCCAGGCGCACCACCAGGGTGTCGCCCGGCCGGTCATACCGGAGGGAGGATCGCGGACACGATCGCGCCCGCTTTCCGGGCTCGCACTCCAGGCTCACTCGGCGGACGGCGAGCCGCCGTCCCATGTCCAGCACGATGGACTCGAACCGCGGTCGCAACGAGGCCAGGGTGATGGTCACCTTCCCGTCGAACGAAGTGGTATTCCAATCGAAGTTGCGGACCTCGATCCGCTGGTGAATGAGATCGTAGTCGTGGGAGGGCGTGTCGCGGCCGCTCAGGATGCGCTCGGCGTTGGTTTCCTGGGCAACGACACGGCCTGTTGGGAAGGCACCGAGAAAAATCCTCATCCCGAGCCGGAGCGTAGCTGAGGCGAGGGACCTTCGCCGCTGCCAACTGAGCCTGGTAGAGTAGATCCCTCGTTTCACTCGGGATGAGGAGAAGACGGATTCCTGTGCTGCGGTACCAACACTCACAGCGCTAGGGTCAGTTGGGCGAGCGGGGCGAAGGTGAGACGGTGGTGGCGGGTGGGCCCCTGTACTCGAAGCCCTTCCTGATGCTCCTCGGTGCCGTAACCGACGTTGGTATGCCAGCCGTAGCCGGGGTATCGCTCGGCCAGGCGCTGCATCAATC
>JAICPP010000334.1 GCA_025929805.1 Gemmatimonadales bacterium
AAGGCATAGGCCGGACTCCAGCGTTCCCGGCCCGGAATGAGCCGCACCATTGGGGTACACCACCCTAGCGACTCGTTCACAAAGTGGCATGGCTTTCCTCCTTATGGCATACTGTAGGGTGTACACATTTCCTCTCCGCTTTCATAGCGAACCTTCTCAACGGGTCCCCACGTGATTGGCACACGTGCTGCACACGGTGCAGTACACCGTAGGGGGCATTGCGTACCCGGTATACCAATGCCGCGTGGGGTGATTTCAGACGGACAGGGTGCAACTTCGGACGGATAGGGTGCAACCATGCGCTACCACGCCCTCGCCTGTGACTATGATGGAACGCTGGCCTTGGAGGGTCGGGTCAACGAGCCCACCGTTGCGGCACTGGAGCGGCTCCGGGATTCTGGTCGGCGACTCATTCTGGTGACCGGGCGGGAATTGGAGGATCTCCTCGGGGTTTTTCCCCACGTCCACCTCTTCGAGCGCGTGGTGGCCGAGAATGGCGCCCTGTTATACCGGCCCGCCACGCGTGAGATAACGCTGCTGGGTGAAGCTCCAGCGGAGGAGTTGATCACGGCGCTGCGCCAGCGAGGTGTTCAGCCGCTCTCGATTGGTCGAGGGATAGTGGCGACTTGGCATCCGCACGAGACAGTGGTGGTCGAAGTGATCCGTGACCTAGGGCTCGAGCTGCAAGTGATCTTCAACAAAGGGGCCGTGATGGTGCTTCCCTCGGGCCTGAACAAAGCCACTGGGCTCAAAGCGGCGTTGCACGAACTCGGCTTGTCCTCCCATAACACGGTTGGAGTAGGAGACGCCGAGAACGACCATGCGTTCCTCAGCCTCTGTGAATGCTCGGTTGCCGTGGCCAATGCCCTTCCCGCGGTCAAGAAACGGGTTGATTGGGTGACCAGCGGCGATCATGGGGCTGGCGTCGCTGAACTCATCGACCAAATCGTGGCAGCGGATCTCGGCGAGCTTGAGCCCCTGCTGAACCAGCACCACATCACCCTCGGCACGCGCGAGGATGGCCAGGAGGTACACCTGCCGCCCTACGGGGTGAGTGTTTTACTCGCCGGCTCTTCTGGAAGCGGCAAGTCCACCTTGGCCGCCGGTATTTTGGAGCGACTCGTGGAGCAGGGCTACCAGTTCTGTATCATCGACCCCGAGGGAGACTACTCGACCTTCGAAGGAGTGGTCGTGCTGGGCGACCCGCAACGGGCGCCGAGTGTGGACGAAGTCCTCACATTGTTTGAGAACCCCGAGCAGAACGCGGTGGTCAACCTGCTGGGCGTTGCCCTTGAGCACCGCCCCATGTTCTTCAAGAGTTTGCTGCCCCGCCTTCAGGAGTTGCGGGCTCGGACCGGGCGTCCACACTGGATAGTCGTGGACGAAGCGCACCACTTGCTCCCCGCGGTGTGGGAGCCTGCGTCGCTGGTTCTACCGCAAGCGCTGCACGGGATGCTATTGATCACCGTGCATCCCAATCATGTCTCCCCAACTGTTCTCTCGTCGGTGGGTATGCTTCTCGCTGTAGGCGAGGCTCCGGAGCAGACGTTTCGGGCCTTCGCTGAGACACTTGGTCAGTCAGTCCCGGCGCTTTCCCCGACGGCCCTTGCCCCGGGTGAGGCCCTCTTCTGGGCGAGACGCACAGGGGCGGACCCGTATTGGTTCCGTAGTGTTCCCCCTCGCGCGGAGCGGCGCCGTCATCTTCGGAAGTACGCCGTGGGAGAGTTGGGCCCGGACATTAGCTTCTACTTCCACGGCCCAGAAGGCAAGCTCAATCTACGGGCCCAGAATCTGGTCCTCTTCGGCCAACTGGCAGAGGGGATCGACGACGCAACCTGGCTGTACCATCTCCACCGAGGAGATTACTCCCGTTGGTTCCGCGACATCATCAAGGACGAGGACCTTGCGGCCGAAGCGGTGCGCATCGAGAACCTCACAGAGGTGTCTCCCCAGGAGAG
>JAICPP010000324.1 GCA_025929805.1 Gemmatimonadales bacterium
GGTTTGCATCGTGATGCTCCACCTTGGACGCGACCTCATGAGCGTATTCCGGATAGTCAGTTGATTCCGGACTGTGGGTGCCCAGGTCCAAAGGCTGGTAGCCCAGGGCCCGCAGCTCCTCGATCAATCGCTCCTTCAACTGATAGCCGGCGTGATCCGAACCGATAGGAATAACTTCGGCCATTGGAGGATAATGTATAGTAATGCCGGGCCGCGGGGCAGCGGGGCGGCGGGTCAGGACGAGCAGGTTTTCACAATCACCGTGCCGTCGTTTGTCAATAGTTGACAAACTGAGCACCCTTCGTTCACGCAGCACCGCCTCAGACGGGTACTCCACTGCCCTGCTGCCCTGCGGCCCCGCCGCCTCGCTGGCCCGGCATCCACATCCGATCCAGTCCCCCCACGGCGGCGATTCGCTGTTCCGCCAATCGGTCCGCTGCACGATACGTTGGAATACGCTCCTGCCGGGCGATCTCGAAGATGCGCAGCAGAGTCTCGTAGATCTCTCCCGCCTTTTTCTTGGACCGCTCGGCCGGCCAGCGGTGGAGCTCGCCGTACACGTTGATGACGCCTCCACCGTTGATGACGTAGTCGGGTGCGTAGAGAATGCCTCGCTCTTCCAGCACGTCTCCGTGACGATTCTCGGCCAGCTGGTTGTTGGCGCCGCCGGCGATGATCCGGACCTTGAGCCGGGGAATCGTCTCGTCGTTGATGGTCGCTCCCAGGGCACACGGCGCGTAGATCTCCGCATCCTGATCGTAAATAGCGTCTGGTGACACGGCCCGCGCGCCGGTTTCCTGCACCACGCGCTCGACCTTCTCGGGATGGATGTCGGTGACAATGAGGCGGGCACCCTCCGCGCGGAGGTGCTGGACCAGATGGGACGCGACCTTGCCACACCCCTGCACCGCTACGGTCCTTCCCGACAGGTCGTCCTTCCCCCAACACACCCACGCGGCCGCCTTCATACCCACGTACACTCCGTATGCCGTCACCGGTGAAGGGTCGCCCGATAACCCCAGGAGCCCGGCGACGTGGTCCGTCTCCAGCTTGATGTACTCCATGTCTGCCGGACTGGTCCCGATATCCTCGGCGGTGATGTAGCGCCCTCCCAGGGTGTCGACGAACCGTCCATGGGCCCTGAATAGCGCCTCCCGGTCGGTTCGGCTGTTGTCTCCGATGATGACCGATTTGCCTCCACCCAGGTTGATGCCAGCCACCGCCGATTTGTAAGTCATACCCCGAGACAGGCGGAGCGCGTCCATGATGGCTTCGTCGGTGGTGGCATACTGCCAGAAACGAGTGCCCCCCAGCGCCGGACCCAGTGTCGTATCGTGGATCGCGATGATGCCGAAGTATCCGCAGGAAGGATCGTGGGAGAGCAGAACCTGCTCGTGACCCATGCTCTGCATTTCGGCGAACACATCGAGGCCTGCCCCAGAGCCGTTGGCGGTGAGCGGGCGGCGAGCCGATTCGCTTCCTTGCGGCGAGGACATCGCCGCGCTCACCGCTGAACGCCCCTGGCCGCGCTCAGGACGAGTCTTGCCGCTCATGCTTCTTCTCATACTCATAAAAGCCTCGTCCGGCTTTACGCCCCAGATAACCGGCAGCAACCATCTTCCGCAGCAGAGGAGCAGGACGGTACTTGTCCTCTCCCAGTCCCTTGTGAAGGACTTCCATGATCGCCAGGCATACATCGAGGCCGATAAAATCAGCCAGAGCCAAAGGGCCCATCGGGTGCGCCATGCCCAGCTTCATGACCGTATCGATGGAGTCCGCCGTCGCGACCCCCTCCATGACGCAGAAAATCGCCTCATTGATCATCGGCATCAGTACCCGGTTGGAGACAAAGCCGGGATAGTCGTTCACCTCGACTGGAGTCTTGCCCAGGGTGCGGGCGGTTTCCATCACCGTCTTCGTCGTGCCGTCGCTGGTGGCGTGGCCCCGGATCACCTCGACCAGTTGCATCACGGGCACCGGGTTCATGAAATGCATCCCGACTACCCGCTCGGGGTGGCGAGTGCGTCCGGCAATCTCAGTAATGGAAATGGAGCTGGTGTTGGTGGCGAGAATGGCGGAGGGAGCGGAAACCCGATCGAGTTGCTCGAACAGGGAGAACTTTACTGCCGGGCTTTCGCTCGCGGCCTCGATGACGA
>JAICPP010000074.1 GCA_025929805.1 Gemmatimonadales bacterium
CGCCCCGGCTCTATGACGAGTGGGCAGGATGGTGGCCCCTTCTCTCCCCACCCGGCGAGTACGAGGCTGAGGCGGCGGACCTGCTGCCCCGGCTGGGGAACTTCCCCGGCCCTCCCATGCCCACATTGCTCGAGCTGGGCTCGGGCGGTGGCAGCCTGGCTTTCCATCTGAAAGGTCGGTTTCGACTCACTCTGACCGACCTCTCTCCCGAAATGCTGGCAGTCAGCCGACGGGTTAATCCAGAGTGCGAGCATCTCGCGGGCGACATGCGTTCCCTCCGCCTAGGCCGAAAATTTGATGTCGTGCTGGTGCACGATGCGATTATGTATGCCTCCACTCCCGCCGAACTGCGGGCGGTGCTTCAAACGGCTGCCGCGCACTGCCGTTCCAGGGGAGTGGTCGCCGTCCTCCCTGATTACACTCGTGAGACGTTCGCCCCTGGTACCGATCACGGTGGGTATGACGCTCCGGACGGACGGGCTCTCCGGTATCTCGAATGGGTATGGGATCCCGATCCTGATGATGACACATACCTGGTCGACTACGCCTTCCTCTTGCGAGAGAGGGATGGAAAGGTCACTGTTGCGCATGACCGGCATCGGGAAGGGCTGTTCTCCCGAGCTCAGTGGCTGAGCTGGTTCGCCGAGGCAGGTCTACCCGCCGAAAACTCGGTCGATGCATTTGGACGCGAGATTTTCATCGCCAGGCGTGGGTTCGACTCGTAAGCACAGGAGCAGGTGATGGGGAACCAACAACCAGCAGCCGCTGTCCGGGGCAAGACCATCCGGCTCACCTGGACCGAAGGGCCAACCAAGGGCATGAGCCACGAACACGTCTTTCATCAGGACGGTACGGTTGAGTGGTACGACGCGAAAAGCCCGAGAGGCGGTTCTCGGCAGGAGAAGCCGAAATATGCCGCAGTGAAGGTAACGGACGATGTCTATGCCGTTTCCTACCTCGCTCCAGCCTCCGGTTATACCCTCACGGTCGTTCTCAATCTCCAGGACAAGAGAGTGGTCGGTTTCGCATCCAGTGCCAAGGATTGGTACCCGGTGCAGGGTACCTTTGAGGTCGTCCGCTGAGTTGGGTGGAGATCTGATGGGTCTCCCATCAGAGTGGCCGCTCTTGCTGGCCGACCATTCCAAAGCTGTCGAGGAGTATGTGACTGCGGCTGAACGTCTGTCGGTGCAGGCCTGGATGCGGCCGCTCGCCCCGGGCAAGTGGACCCCCGCCGAAGTTACCAGTCATGTCACCGAAGCATACCGCGTGCTCCGGGCGGAGCTCGCAGGTACCAGCGGCATGCGCCTGCTCGGCTCGCGGTTCCAGCGATTGATTCTGAGACACACCGTGCTTCCCCGTATTCTGCGCGGGAGGCCCTTCCCCGCCGGCGCTCGCGCCCCTCGCGAGACCAGGCCCCGTGAGATCGTGGGCGATCCAAAGGTCGCGTTGTCCAGTCTCGCCGATTTGACCAAGACCTTTACCCAAGAACTCACCAACCAGGTCGCCCGGCAAAACGTCTGCTTGACTCATGCTTACTTCGGTCGGCTCTCAGCTCAACAAGGGCTCCAGCTCGTGACGGTGCACACCCGCCATCATGCGCGGCAGCTTTCGCCAACCCTTTAGCCATTTACTGACCCATGGATTGGATAACCGACCCCCAGGCGTGGATCGGCTTCGCCACCCTGACCGTCCTCGAGATCGTGCTCGGGATCGACAACATCGTCTTCATCTCGATTCTGGCCGACAAGCTTCCCCGGGAGCAGCAGGGTCGAGCCCGCCTCATCGGGTTGGCTCTGGCAATGCTGACCCGGATTCTGCTGCTGCTTTCCTTGACCTGGATCATCGGTTTGACGGCGCCGCTCTTTAGTGTCCTGGGGCAGGAGATTTCCGGTCGGGATCTGGTGCTGCTGCTGGGAGGGCTCTTTCTCATCGCTAAGAGCACTCACGAGATTCACGGCAACCTCGAAGGCGAGGAGGGCGAGCGGTCGGCGCGGGTGGCTCCCTCATTCGCCAGTGTCCTGATCCAGATCATGCTGCTCGATATCGTCTTTTCACTGGACTCGGTGATCACTGCGGTTGGCATGGTGGAGGAGGTGGGAGTCATGATCTCCGCCGTGGTAGTGGCCATCGGCTTCATGATGGCCTTTGCGGGCTCGATCAGTGGATTCGTCAGCCGGCATCCCACTATCAAGATGCTGGCGCTCAGTTTTCTCATCCTGATCGGCGTGAACTTGATTGCCGATGGGCTGGGACGGCACATTCCCAAAGGCTACATCTACTTTGCCATGGCCTTCTCGATAGGGGTAGAGCTGCTCAACCTGAGGGTCCGCCGGGTTCGGGCCGAAGCTGTCAAGCTCCGACGCCCCTATGCCGAGGACCATCCGGCTTAGGCTACACCTGGCCTGCGCCGGCAGCCGGCGCTAGACGGTAGCATGTTCCATCTCCACCTCGGCCTTGAGACTCTCGAGGTCGCGGTAAATGGTCGCGACTGCGAGGTCCCGCCCGTTCCGCTGAAACCGGACGGCACAGTCTCTCGCGTCGATGTCGCCGTCTACCACGACACGGTCCCACCGCTCGGCATGGCCGACATAATTGATGGGCACGTCGTAATGCTGGCTCCAGAAGAACGGGATTGCATCGAGTGGCTGGCGGAGCCCAAGCATGTTGCGTGCGGCCACCTGGCCCTGGCGCTGGGCTACCACCCAGTGTTCCACCCGAATGCGTTCTCCGGTATGAGGATCGGGCCACCGGGCGATATCGCCCGCAGCGAAGACACCGGGTGCGCTGGTCTGAAGTTGTTCGTCAACTAGCACGCCGCGATCCATCGTGATCCCCGCGCCCTCGGCCAGCTCGACGTTGGGACGAACTCCGATGCCCGCGACGATCAGGTCTGCCTGAAGCCGCTCTCCATTCTCCAGCGTCACCGTGCCCCCGGCGATCTGTCTTGCCTTCTGAGACAGGTGGAAGATGACGCCATGCTCTTCGTGGAGTCGCTGGATAAAACCGCCCAGTTCGGCGCCCATGACTCGTTCCAGCGGATGCGCATCGGGCGCAACCACGTGTACCTCCAGCTTTCGGGCTCGCAACGAGGCGGCTACCTCCAGCCCAATGAAGCTGGCGCCCAGGATCACAGCACGACGGGCCTTTTCCGAGGCGGCAATGATCTCCTTGCTGTCCTTCAGACTGCGGAGATAATGGATCCGATTCCCCCGTTCCATCTCGGCAGGCAACCGGACTGGTGATGCGCCGGTCGCCAGCAGCAAAGCGCCATATTCCCGAATCGCACCATTCTGCAGGCGAATGCGTCGGGCAGCCGGCTCCAATGCCACCACTCGGCTGTCACGAACGATTTCAATTCCCTTCTCCTGGTAAAACTCCGGAGGATGGAGAGGAATCCACTCCTCCGAAGCCGTACCGGCGAGATAGTCCTTGGACAGATTAGGGCGATCGTAGGGTGCATCGGGATCAATGTCGTACAGAGTGAGTCGCCCGGTATAGCCTTCCCTCCTCAGCGTCTCCGCAGCGGACTCGCCTGCCGCACCTGCTCCAATGATCACAATGGAGCTCGGTCCACCCGTTCGGCTCGGTCCAGCTGGTGGAGCCGGCTTGGGAGCTTTGCCCGTCACATACACCCTGCCATCCCGCAGCTCGACCACCCAACGGGACAGGTCGTTGAGAGCCGGCGGACGTAGCGCCTCGCCGGTACGCAGGCTGAAACAGGCGTGGTGCCAGGGACAGCGCACCGTATCACCGACCATCAATCCTTCGGGCAAAGGCCCGCTGTAATGGCTGCAAACCGGATCTATGGCGAACCATTCCGAGCCCAGTCGTGCCAGCAGGACCGGCTTCTGACCCACGTGGCCCGCCAGCAGTCCACCGTCAGTGAGGTCGTTGACCGGGATGCCCCGGCCGAGATCAGGTCCCGTCGGCGTCGTGTTGTCTCCACCCATGAAAGCTCCTTAGAGTTCCGGCAGGGTCGCTCTGCGGCCGCGGTTCTCCTGCTGAAGCCATTGATACAAAGGGGCGAAATATTCCATCATCGCCCTTCCATCCAGCTCCCGTCCCGTCGTCTCCCGAAGAATGTCGCGCCAGGGCCGGCTGGCACCCGGAGCCATCAGGCGCCTGAGGAACTCGCCGGCCCGGCGGTTGCCGAAGTAGTCCGTATCGTGCGGATCCTGCTGCAGAATCTGGCGGGCAATGTGATCGTGCAACTGGAACAGCAGCGCAAATGACAGGGCATAGTCGTAGTACTGCGCCGGATCGTCGTTGATGTGAGTCTTGGTAAGCGCGTCGGCCCAGCGCTCGTCTCGAGGTCCTGGTGGAACAATCCCCTGGTACTTCCGAGCCACCTCCCACCATTTGGCGTTGAAACGATCGCCCGGCAAACCCTCGGCGTAAAGCGCGTGCTCGAACCGCGTCATCGTCCCCGCTCCAAAGGGGATGAGGACGACAAAGGACAGCGCCTCTTGCAGCAGCCTCGCGGTGCTGTCCACCTGGGCGGTGGGAGATACCAACCCTCGACCCGCCAGAAAGCGCCGTTGCATTGACGCCAATCCGATCATTGAACCGATGCCCTCATGATAGGCGCGGTTCGCACCCTGCCTCAGGACAATCGGCACCTCCGGCCGGCTATAGCTCATGTAGTAGTAGACATGACCCAGCTCGTGGTGCACCGTTTCGTACCAGTCCCGGTTCGGCTCCACGCTCATGAGCGAGCGCACATCGCGATCGAGGTCGAGGTGCCACGCGGAGGCATGGGTGTTCTTCTTGTATGGCGCATCGGCCGGCAGTGGATACAACGACGAGCGGGACCAGAACGTCGCGGGAAGCGGCTCGAAGCCGAGACTACGGTAGAAAACTTCCCCTTGACGGATCATCCATTCCGGAGAGCGGCGGGCCAGAGCTGCGTCCAGGTTCAGGCCCTGTACCTCCACGATCGCGCTCCAATCCTGAGCCCACCGGTTCGGCAGCCAGTGAGCCGGGAGCTGATCGGGTACCGGAGCTCGGTAACGTTTCGCCAGTTCGTATCGCGCCCAGGTGTGAAGCTCCCGATAGAGCGGCCGGAGCTCACGGACGAGCTGGTCGGTGAGCCGCAGCATCTCCTCGGTCTTCATGCCGTAATCGGATACCTGATAGCTGAAGTAATCGGAGTACCCCAACGAGCGAACCACTCGGTTGCGAAGATCGCGCAACTTCAGGATGCCTGGTTTGAGAGTCGGGCCTACCTCCTTCGAGGCTTCCCAGACCGCCAGTCGGTCGGGGAGCCGGGTGCTGGTGCGTAACGAGTCATCTATGTCGTTCGGGGTGACCGGCCTGCCGTGCAACTTGAACTGAAAGCCATAGAGCTTTTCTGTCTGCGCTACCTCGGCTGCAATGCGCTGGGCGACGATGTCGCCGGCGGACTGCGGCTTTTCCGCCGCGAGATAGAGCATCACCTCGAGCTCGCGTGCTTGCAGCGGGGTAAGGCGCTCGCGGTCGTTCAGGTACCCTTTGATCCGGTTGATGTTTTCGGTGCTGCCGACGAACCGGGCAAGAGCCTCGTTGGCCTGTTGGGTTCGCAGGGCGTTGGTGGTATCGCCGTCCACAATGCGGGTGTTCGCTTGCCACTCGGCCAACGCACTGGCGTAGCTCAGCCGCTGATACTCCTTGGCATAACTGGCGAGATAGTTCTCAAGCTCTGGATCCCCGGGGACCTGCTCGGCGTCGGCACCACAGCCGAGGAGGATGAGAGCCATGAGCGCAAGACGAGGTAATAGCATCCCTGTTTCCTATTCCGGGTTCCTGGTCCCCGGTCTCCTGTCCCTTGGTCACCCTCTCAGCTCCGTTGTGCAGTGCGGACAACGGGTGGCGCCCACCGGGATGGCCATGCGGCAGAATGGACAATCCTTGGTGGCCGGGGCCGCGGCAGCTTCCTGCGGCATGAGCCGGTTGGCAGCGCGAACGACCAGGAAGACCGCGAACGCCACTATGATAAAGGCCACGACATTATTGATGAATTGCCCGTAGTTGATGGTGACCGCACCGGCGGCATTGGCCTCTGCCAAACTTGCATAGGGCGGAGCCGCCTTGGGCCCTGGTTTCAGCAGGAGAAAGAGGTTGGCAAAATCCACATTGCCCAGTGCCAGGCCAATAGGCGGCATGATCACATCGTCCACCAGCGATTTGACGATGGTCCCGAACGCTCCCCCGATGATGATGCCGACGGCGAGGTCGAGCACGTTCCCGCGCAGTGCAAAGGCTTTGAACTCCTTGAGCATGGAAGGATCCGGTTAGGGGTACTTGGATGTGCGGTTTCGCGCGCAAGCTTGCAAGAGCAAAACCTGCTATGCGCCTCGATTCTCCACCCGTCGGACGAACTTCAACCCCGACCAGACCTCGTCCACCGCACAGACTTTCACGTCGACCAAACCATGCGCCAGCGCGATATCACGAATGATGTTCTCCGTGAGATCCGTCTCCACGCCAGATGCCTTCTTGGGCCACGAGACCCAGAGTGTCCCGGTGTCGCTCAGCGCCTGCGCCAGCCGAGGAAGATCGGCCTCGAGCTCATGTCGGTGGCGAGCGAAACGATGGATGAACTGGGGAGCTGGAGGGAGACGTGCGTGGAGCATGGCACCTTTTGGCAAGCGTCCGAGCAGCGCCGCATAGGATCTGGGTGCACCCAGGGCCACAACCTGAGTTCCCGGCTTGATTCCCAACTTCTCGGAAAGGGACCGTTCGGAGTAGCCTGCCACTCTCACACTCCGAGTGAAGCTGCCAGTGGACGCCGGCCCCGAGCCTTTACTGGCCAGGCGGCTTCCAGCCGGTCTCCCCGGATGCCATAGACCATTTCGTGGAGATGGACGGCGATGCAGACGTGATTGGGGACCACCCGTACCTGATCGCCGACGGCGGGACGCCAGGAGGTGTCTGCCAGATCGAGGACGCCGTGCTCCTCCGATAGTCTCCGGACCACGACTTCGGGACGGTCGAGCAAGGCACCATACCCATCGCCTTGATTCTCGGCAGGCTCCCGGCCCAACGCCTTACTGCCCGCATCGATCACGGCTTGGCCAGGAACCGCAGTACTTACCACAGTCGCGAGGATGGTGAGTGCGCAATCATTCCAGTCGCAGGCGCCGAGCTGGGCGGTAATCCGGTCGTTGTAGGCGTAGGTGCCGGGACGGATCTCGGTGACTCCGCCGATCTCATGAGTGTTCCAGATCGTCGGGGTGGAACCGCCGCTTACGATCTCCGGTCGTACGCCGGCCTGATCGAACGACTCCACGGCTGCTTGGACCGCCCGGCTGAGCCGCTCCAACTCCGCGGCCTGGCCGCTTATGTGCTGGCGTATGTGGCCGGGATAGAAGGCAATTCCCCGGTAGACCAAGGGCGGATGCGCCGCTACAAGCCGGGCGAGCCTGACGGCCTCCTCGAGTCCGGGTAAGCCAATCCGCCGCATCCCGACATCCAACTCGACCAGTACTCCCACTCTGCGCCCATGTTGTCGAGCGGCGTCGACCAGCTTTTCGATCACGGCGGCCGAATCGAGGGCAACAGTAATCTCGGCGCTTTCGGGAAGTGCCATCAGGCGCTGAAGCTTGCTGTCCCCTACCGGTGGGTACGCCAAAAGCAGGTCATGGGACACCTCCGCCATCACCTCCGCCTCGAGCAGGGTCGCACAGGTGAGCCCGACAGCTCCCCGCGCCATCTGTTCGGCAGCGATCCGGGGTGACTTGTGAGTCTTGGTGTGAGGGCGGAGGTGCAGGTTGTGACCGCGGGCGTACGCCGCCATTCGGTCCAGGTTGCGATCCAGACGGTCCAGGTCTACCAGGGGAACTGGGGTTTCCTCAATCACCCCAGCATGATCTACCGTCGCCGAATCAGACGCAAGCGAGCGGGAATACCATTCCTTTATATACTAGATCTCCGGCCTGACGCTGCTCGACCGACCTGGGCTCGGTAGCCAGCCACTAGCTGGGCCTGGAGCGGTTCTCCGAATGTGCGCACGTTCCGGGTAGCGACGTCACCATGGCGATCCCTCACCGGTCTGACACACCGATGACACAATTCGATGTACTTGCCAGGCAGTCAACGGCGTGGTCGTCCGGTGTGCTCGTCCTGTGTGGCCTAGTGGCGTGCGGGCACTCGGAGCCGTTCGGCTCCAGAACGTTCGATACAGACCAGCCGTTCGACCCCAGTCCTCCAGTTCAACTCACGCTCAACCGGGGGCCCGACCGACGGGCCGCCTGGCTGCCGGATGGATCGGCCATTGTTTACTCGACCCAACGGCCTGGGACCCGAGATAACGATATCTGTCTTGCGGTGCTCCCCGCGACCGGAGGAAGGCAACGCGCGCTCACCTGCGATCTTTCTCCCACCGGCGCGAATCTCACGGAAGCCATCGAATCGGCCGCTCCCAGTGCCGATGGTCGGCTGGCGTTTTTCGCCGCCACGTCTCCGATCGGAGCTCGGGTTCCAGATCGGCAGGGTCTGGCAGTTGGGTCCCTGGCGGATCCAGCCACCCGGACCACTCTTCTCGACATTCCATACACGATCTCCGGGAGGCGAACCCATAGCGGCGTGTCTCAGGTTCGCTGGCTGGGCCCTGCCCGGCTACTGTATCTCGCCGAAGCTGTGAATGTGATGACACCCTGCCAGTTCTGTGAAATGGATACCCTGCGGTCAGGCATCGAGGCGGTGTGGCTCGCGGCGGATGGTGCGGGCGGAGCCCCGCAGCCGATCACCGGAACGGACAATGCCTCCAGCGTGGCGCCCGGCAGCAATGAGGACGAGGTCTACTACACCCTTGGCGGAGACACTCGGGTATATCGGCACATTCTCTCCACGGGACAGGTGTCGCTGGTCCACGACTTCGGCGCTGCCGGGATTGCCAGAGATGTACACGTAGCGGGGAATCGAATGGCCGCAGTTGTCGGCGGCCGGGTACACTTTGGTGACAATCCGACATTCGGACCAACCCAGTGGGACAGCGGAGGCATCGTGCACCTGGTGAATCTTCAGGACGGAACCGATGCCATCCTCGAAGGCCCCCCCGAGCCCGGCTTGTTTCGCCGGCCAGAGCTTTCCCCAGGGGGAACTGCGCTGGTTGCCGAGATCTACCCGTTGATCATCACCACTACTCCAGTTCCAGGTGTTCGAGATACCATGGTGAGCCGGGTTGGTGACCTCTATCTCTTTGGTCAGCCATGAGGGTCGAGAGGACACTGGATGGCCAGCTGGCCATTCTTTTCCTTGCACTGATCCCTACCACCCTTCGTGCCCAGGCCGAAGGCTCCATTGCGGGACGGGTGTACCAGACCGGCACTGAGCAGGGGCTGGCACAGGCGCAGATTCTCGTGGATGACCGGGTGCGATCCATCACCGACAGCGACGGCACCTATCGGATCCGCGGCGTCAGAAGCGGCTGGCACAGTGTAGCCGCGCGGCTGATCGGTTACCGAAGTGTGGTACGGGACAGTGTCTTCGTCCGAGCCAGTGCGACTGTCACGCTGGGCTTCGCGCTGGAGACCAATCCGCTGGAGCTGGCCCCACTCGTGGTTACCGCACCAGTGGATCCGGTCCTGGACCCGCTCGCCACCGCAACCGAGCAAAAGATCAGTTCCGACGATCTTCGGGACCTCCCGATCAGCTCCTTGGAAGAGGCACTCGCGTTGTCGGCCGGCAGCGTGGGCGAGAGCTACCGGGGCGGTCGGCTGGGGGAAGAGGCATTCATCCTCGATGGTCTCGGAGTCAAGAACCAGCTCGACGCCGCCAACGGGGGTCTCGGACTCAGAATCCCACCCGACGCACTGAGCGAAGCCGCATTGGTAACCAACGGGTTTTCGGCTCGATACGGTCAGGCTATCTCGGGGCTCATCAATATCGTAACCAAGGAGCCGACCGAGGAATGGGAGGGACGGCTAGGCTACGAGACTGACCGCCCGCTCGGGGGTAGTTGGGATCTCGGTCTCGACCGGTTCATCGCCCAGGTTGGGGGACCGGTCGTCGGCAAAATGGGCATGGTTGCGGCGGTCGACGTTACCGGTCGATTGGATGCCGACCCGGTCAATGCACCGGCCCCCACCGATCCCCGGGACCCCCGAAGCGAGTCGCCGGCCATGTTGCCGCACAACAGCGGAGAGCAATGGAGTGGCCTCGGCAAGATCACGCTGCCTGTCACCGACCGAGTAACTCTTCGTCTGCTGGGTCTTCACTCGGAGGAGCAAAATCTGCTGTACGATCCAGTTTACAAGTACGACATCCACCTGGCGCCCGCGCAGCGGCTGAGAGGCGATCTGGTCAGCGGTCATGCGCAGTACGCGAGTGGCCCCGGAACCCGCAAGCCCCTCATCATGGACCTCCGCGTTGGCCGGTTTACCCGTGACTTCATCAGGGGTACGCTCGAGGAGGAGGTCGACTACGGGTTCGGCGCGCTCACGGGAAAGCGTTACCACTTCGTGGGAGAAGACCTGGCGCGCTCGCAGGCTGCGTCAGTCGAGCCGATTCCCGGCTTCCGGACTCCACTGCCCAGCATGGCCACCCCGTACGGCGTTCCCGCGTTCTTCGTGGGCACCGGTTCGAGGGGCAGCTTGGGGTGGAGCCACTTTGGCGAGACCAGAGCCCAGGTGGATGCTACTTATGGAGCCGGCGATCGCGTCGATCTCTTCTTCGGGGGCGAGCTGGTCAAACAGCAGGTCCGAACCTACCAGCGTGCATTGGGCTATCTACCCGTCGGGCTGGGTGACAGTGTACCACCGACCGCCATTTCCAGGTTCTCGCCCACGAGTGCCGCCGGGTATCTCGAAGCCCAGGTTCGCATAACGGACCTGGCCTTTACCGGTGGGCTGCGTTACGACCAGTTCAGCCCCGGGAGTGCGCTGGCGTCGGAAGCTCGTGGGTCTCGTCGCAAGCTCAGTCCTCGCTTTGCGGTCTCCACGGTGCTGCGGGGCGCCACGTTTGTGGCGAGCTATGGTCGTTTTGCCCAGGCACCCGACTACCAGTATCTGGTGGACGCGGCCTTCGACGATACGACTCGAACCGGCCGGTTCCGGCGCGGCAATCCCAATATCGGCTTCGAGGACGCCACCCAGTACGAGTTGAGTCTGCGGGTTCGTCCAACGCCAATCACATCGCTCCGGCTGGGCGCTTACGTGAAGCGGCTGGACGGGCTGGTGGCATCGGTACCGCTCGGACTGGATCCGGACTCGACCATCTTCGGTAACGCCGATGCCGGGAGCGTCAAAGGGATCGAGCTGCTCTTCGAGCGTGATCTGCGCGGTGGCTTCGGTGCGCGGGTAGCGTATACCCTGCAAAGTGCCACCGCGACGGCGACCGATGCATTCCTGCTCAACCGGATCATCACCATCGATCCCAGCACCGGAGACACGATCCGTCCGGCGCGGGCCGAGTTTCCTCTCGATTACGACCGCCGGCACACCATTACTGCGGTCCTCCGCAGCCGCGTTTCCGACAGCGCCGGGCCACAGGTACTCGGGACGCGCCCGCTGGGCGGACTCGAAGCCGCGGTGATTGGCCGGCTGGTCACCGGTCTCCCCTACTCCAGGAGCAATGCGGACGGCGATTCCCTGGTGGGACTGCCGAATTCCGGCCGGCTGCCGTCGAGCTACACGCTGGACTTACTGGTGCGTCGGCCACTTCAGCTGGGAGGAATACGCGGCGGGGTCTACCTGGATATGCGAAACGTGCTGAATCGGAGGAACATCATCGCGGTAAGGCGAGATACCGGCCTACCCGGGCCAAATAACGCCACCCTGGATGCCTTGGCGGAGGAGGCTTACCAGGCGCATCCGGAGGAGATTCCCTACGAATCACCGTATTATCGAGCCGCGGCCGATCTGGATGGGAATGGGTACATCGAGGGTCGCGACGAGTTGTACCCGCTCTATCTCGCGGCTGCGCGCGACTACACTCAACCACTCTTTGCGTACGGACCGCCCCGCCTGGTCCGGCTGGGTGTGGAGCTCCTCTTCTGAGCGAGATCGTCCTTCAGCAGCGCCTTGTTGATCGCCATACCGGCCTCCGCACCTTCGGCCGCTGCCACGATCACGAACTGGGCCTCCTTCGAGGAGTCACCTGCCACGTACAGGCCCGGGACATCGGTTGCCTCACAGGAACCGGTGGCCACCGCACCCTTGCTGGTGAATCGACACCCCAGCTTTCTGGCTAAGGCGCTGCGCTGATATTGGCCAGTACACAGGAAGAGTGCTCGCCGAGGCAGAGTATCCCCATTTCTGAAGATCAGCCGCTCGAGATATCCGTCGGTTCCTTCCAGTCGAGCCAGCCGCTCTTCTCGAATCTCGATCCCTTGGTCACCCAGCTGCTCGAGGTTTTCCGGCGACATCCCACTTGGCCCGTCGGTGCAGAGCACCAGGTCTTCGGTCCACGCGGTGAGTCCCAGGGCGAGCGCCAGCCCCTCCTCCCCTCGCCCGTAGATCCCTACTGGCTGATCGCGCCATTCCCACCCGTCACAATAGGGACAATGGTGCACGCTAGTGCCATACAGCGCCTCCAGCCCTTCGATCTCTGGCAGCTCGTCAACCACTCCGGTGGCAAGCAGTAGTTTGCGGGAGGAAAGCTGCCGCCCATCGGCGCAGACCACCCTGAATCCATCAGACGAGCGCGCCGCGTCCAGCACCTCTACCTCTCGAAACTCCACCGAGGGGTAGCGCCCTACTTCCGCCCGCCCGAGTTGGAGAAGCTCGGCAGGCTTGATGCCATCCCGGGTGAGATAGTTGTGGAGACCGGCGGACCGCACATTCCTTGGGTTGCCGACATCGCAGATCAGGACGGTTCGGCGGCACCGCCCCAGCATTAATGCGGCACTCAGCCCGGCTGGCCCCGCCCCTACGACGATACAGTCGTAGGTCAAGCGGGGCTGTTCCGTATTCATCGGAGAATTACGTCCGGCCGGCAGGGTTTCTTGAATTTCCCTGGACTTCGAGCGCTTCCATGACCTGCTTGAACCGGCGTAGATCGTCTTCGACCTGCTGAGACGGTTCTTCACCGAGGAGCTTGGCGACCGCGGCTCCTAGCTTGCCGGCCGGCGGCTCGTAGCTGAGCACCACCCGCACCTCGGTTCCACCTTGCAAGGCCGGCGTGAAGTGCACCGATCCGGCGTGGTTGACATCAGAGCCGGGGAGCGAGCGCCAGGCAATCAG
>JAICPP010000159.1 GCA_025929805.1 Gemmatimonadales bacterium
GAGGCCTTGCTCGGCTCTGCGACTCGCGAGCAGGCCCAGGCTTCAGGCGCACTCCGAGAGCTGCCCATCAGCAGTGTTCAACCCAATCCGTTGCAGCCCCGCTCTAATATCAACGAAGCCGAGCTGATCGAGTTGACGGCGTCCATCGAGGTATCCGGGCTGCTTCAGCCGGTCATTGTTCGTCCGCGCAATGGTAAGTACGAGCTCATTGCGGGCGAACGCCGCTGGCGGGCGGTCCAGCGTCTGGGGTGGTCCAAGATTCCGGCGATTGTCAGGGATGTCGATGATCGGACGCTTTTGACGTTAGCCCTGATCGAAAATCTTCAGCGTGACGACCTGACCGCAATCGAGGAGGCTGCTGGGTACCAGCGCCTGGCTGATGAGTTCGAGCTGGGGCAGGCGGAGATTGCCCGGCTAGTGGGCCGCGACCGCTCTACGATCGCTAACCTCATTCGCCTATTAAAGTTGCCGGATGAAGTGAAACAGCTTATCCAGGAGCGCAAACTGTCCGAGGGGCATGCTCGCCCGCTGCTGGGGATGGCCGATGACTCCGAGGTTGTGCGACTGGCCCAGGAAACCGTGGAGCAGGGCTGGTCGGTGCGTGAGGTGGAGGCACGTGCGCGAGGCGACCTTCGTACCCCCACCACCACTGGCCGGCAACCCACCCATTCGACTCGAGCCCCCCAGAAGATGCCGAACGCGGACATCCGGCGGGTCGAAGACGCGCTGCGCAAGCGGCTCGGCACCGACGTCCGGGTAACCGCTCGACGTAGGGGTCGGGGCTTCCTCAGTATCAGCTACTACTCGAACGAAGATCTCGCGCGAGTACTCGAATTGATTCTAGGCGAGCCGTTCACCGGATGAAGCGTCGCAAGCGCTCGCGTTCGATTACCCTGGTCATTCAGCGGGACGGCACGACCAGGACGCGGACCGTCCGCATTCCGATCTGGGCACTTCGAGTCGGTGCCTGGACCGCTGGGTTGGCTGCGGTTGCGCTGGTCCTCATCACCGCCCTGTACGGTCCTCTGGTAGCGGCGGCGGCACGGGTGCCGGCCATGCAGCGCGAGTTGGCGCGACTCCGTGCCGAGAATATTAGAGTGCGTGAGCTTTCCGCGGCGCTGGATAGTGTCGAATCCCGGTATGCCCAGGTTCGTCAGATGCTGGGTGGCCAGATTGTCCGAGACCCCGTGGTCAAGCTATTCCAGCTGCCGGTTGCACCGGTCATCCGCGCTCGCCTGGCATCCACCATGGAGTTTCCAAGTGGCTTGAGTGTGCCGAGACACTGGCCGCTGGATGAGCAGGGATACATCACGCGTGGGCAGGTGAAGGCCAGCGGGCGAGACGAAGCCCATCCGGGGATCGATATCGCGGTCTCCCTCGGGAGCCTGGTCCGGGCCTCGGGGGGCGCTAAGGTCCGGCAGGCGGGGCAGGATCCGGAGTATGGATCGTTTGTGCTTCTAGAACACCCAGAGGAATACCAGACCATGTATGGCCACCTATCGCGCATCTTAGTAACAGCTGAGGAGACAGTCTCAACCGGCCAAGTCATAGGTCTGAGCGGAAACAGCGGGCGCTCCACTGCGCCCCATCTTCACTTCGAGGTACGCCAGCGGGGACAGCCCCTGGATCCCATGACTCTGGTTAAGGAAGGGCGGTAATGAGCATTTTCTCCAGTCCTGCACGCGACGAGCAAGGCAATGAGCTCAGACGACGGCGTACCGATCAGATTCCCTTCTCCATCATAGCCAGTGATATGACAGTAATTGGCGACCTAGAGACAGAAGGCGTCGTGCGGGTGGAAGGTCGGGTGCGGGGGACCGTGCGGGTGGGATCTCAGGTTCTCGTTGCGCAAGGCGCGGTGATCGAGGGAGATCTACATACTCAGGAGGCGGTGATCGCCGGCCAGATCAACGGCGCCATCCACGCCCGCGAGCGGGTGGAGCTTCAGGCTACGGCAATGGTGGAGGGGGACATTCTCACGCCCAGGATCTCTATAATAGAAGGGGCCAAAGTCACAGGCGAAGTCAAAATGGACTCAAAGATGGAGGCACAGCCGGTCGGCACTTCCCACAAGAGTTGATAATTCACCTAAGTGTGTGGAAACTAAAACTTTGAACCACACCTTCCCGCTCTGACCAGTGCAATTTATCGCACCCGCCCTCCGCAATACCCTACTGAAAGCCAGTTGGCAATATGCTGTCTTGATGCTGGTGCTACTCTCATGCGCGCGACAGGACACAAATCGATCGGGCTCCTCCTTTCGCGTAGGACTGGTAGTGCCGGGATCGGTGGCCGACGCAGCCTGGAACTCCGGGGCATATGCCGGGCTCCAACGAATTCGCGATTCGCTGGGTTTAGCCACGAGCCATATCGAGGCTCGAACCCCGACTGAGCAGATCGAGGCGCTACGGACCTACGCCGCCCAAGGCTACGATCTGGTGTTTGCTCACGGGTTCGAATTTCAGGACCCAGCCGAGCGGGTCTCGGCGACGTATCCTCGGACCGCCTTTGTGGTAACCTCGGGCCGACGAGCCCATGGCAATGTTTCTCCGCTCATTTTCCGGTTGGAGGAGGCGAGTTACCTGGCCGGGATGGTCGCCGGCAGCCTGACCCGGACTGGAGTCCTGGGCTTTGTCGGAGGCATCGAGCTGCCGCCGATTGTGGCCGGCTACCAGGGCTGGGTAAATGGGGCGAAGGCGATGAACCCGCGGGTGCGTACCCAGTCGGTGTACCTGAACAGCTTCGATGATGTCGCCGCAGGGCGCGAGGCTGCATTGGCACTCATCGGAGCGGGAGCCGACATGTTCCACCACAATGCCGATGCGGCGGCTCTGGGCCTGTTTCAAGCAGTAAAGGAGAAGCGAGGCGTCTACGTGTTCGGAGCCAATGCTGACCAGTCTCACCTCGCCCCGGGCCATGTCCTCGGCAGTGCCGTAATCGATCTCCCCCGTGCCTTCCTCTTCATCGCCGCTGAGATCCGGAAAGGAAACTTCACGCCACGGGTGGAGGTGTTTGGCCTGAAAAGCGGAGTAGTCAGATACGTGGCTGCTTCCGCCCTGGACAGTCTGGTACCAGTGAAGGTCAAGGCCCGGATGGCCGCGGCCGCCGATTCCATATCCAGCGGCAAGCTGGTAGCCGCCCCCCGCCCTGCGAGCATGCAGGCGAGCGCTCTGGGTACCTGATGGTGCCGGTCTCGCTTGCCAGGGTCACGGAATACCTCGACGACTATCTCCGCATCGAAGAGGTGCCCGACGAGAACAACGCCGTCAACGGTCTCCAGGTAGAGAACAGAGGTACGGTCGGAAGCATTGTCGCCGCAGTAGACGCCTCGCAGGCGACCATCGACGGCGTGATCGCGGCGCTCGACCCAGGGCAGCCTCCTCCCCTCCTACTGGTACATCATGGGCTTTTATGGGAGGGCAACGTCCCAGTCACCGGCCGCCGCTATCGCCGCATCTCCGCCCTGCTGGATCACGACATCCCACTGTATGCCGCCCACATTCCGCTGGACGTTCATCCCGACGTCGGCAATAACGCGGTGCTCGCCGAACGGCTCGGAATCGAGGTGGAAGGATGGTTTGGGAGTTATCGGGGCATCTCTATCGGTGTGTGGGGGCAAGCTCCTGCAAGCCTGCCCACCCGGGAGTCCGTAGCACTGGAGCTCGACCGGGTCCTGCACACCCTCAAGGGCAGCGCCACGCTCATACCGGGGGGGCCCGAGCGGCCCACCCGGATGGGGATTATCACTGGAGGCGCCGGGAACATGGTGGCGCAGGCTCGTGACGCGGGCATTGATACCTTCATAACCGGTGAGGGACCGCACCACACCTATTTCGATGCCATGGAGTGGGGTCTCAACCTCATATACGCCGGGCATTACGCCACCGAGACGCTGGGCGTGCAGGCATTGGCCTCACACCTGGCCGAGCTGTTCGAGCTGGAATGGGAGTTTCATGATCATCCTACCGGGCTTTAGGTAAGTGCCCCCGGTGCTCGAGCTGGTCGGCATTCAGAAGCATTTCGGCTCCGTGCAGGCACTGCGCGGGGCCGATTTTTCTCTGGCCGAGGGTGAGGTTCACGCGCTTCTGGGGGAGAATGGCGCGGGCAAGACCACACTCATGTACATAGCCAACGGGCTGGTACGCCAGGACCGAGGTGAAGTCCGGGTCAACGGTGTTCCGCAGCCGATCTCCTCGCCACGCGTGGCCAGGCGGATGGGCCTTGGAATGGTGCACCAGCACTTCACTGCCATTCCAGCAATGACCGTCGCCGAGAATATTGCGCTGGCCGCCGGTTGGTCCGGGCACCCGCGCGACCTGGGTCGCCAGGCGCAGCTGTTGAGCGAGCGTTTAGGTCTTCCGCTCGATCCGAATCAGCGGGCCGGCCGCCTGTCGGTGGCACTGAAGCAGCGCCTCGAAGTCGTGAAAGCATTGGCAGGCGAAGCCCGGATCCTGCTCCTGGATGAGCCGACCGCGGTACTCGCCCCTGCCGAGGCCGACGAGCTGCTGCGAATCATCAAGGCCTTTGCGGGCTCGGGTGGCGCGGTCGTGCTGATCACCCACAAGCTCGACGAAGCCTTGCGTGCCGCGGACCGGGTGACTGTCCTCCGGAGCGGATTGGTCACCTACTCCGGTCCCAGTGGTGCGCAAAGCGTCGAGTCGCTGGCCCGGGCCATGATCGGTCCCGGTGCCGATCTCCCGATTCTCCAGGGCGACGGTGCCCGGGTCCCTACGCCGCAAGTGTCGGATCGCACGCTGGTCCGCCTGGACTCGTTGGAAGTGTCTCGGGAGAGTGGCTACGGGATCGCGGTGCGGCATGGCCGTCTGACCATTCAGGCGGGCGAGATAGTCGGAATCGCAGCGGTCGAGGGCAACGGTCAACGTGAGCTGCTTCGGACGGTGGCCGGGCGGCTTCTGCCCCTCAGAGGGAGACTGGAAGTGGCGCGTCCGATCGGCTTCATCCCCGAGGACCGGACCTCCGAAGGGCTTATCCTCGAGCTCAGCCTGACCGAGAATGTGGCATTGGGCATGGACGATCAGACCTCCTGGATCAAGCGTGGCCGGATCGACTGGCGAGCCGCCCGGCGCCATACCGCCGAGCTGATACGCGAGTTCGACATCGTTGCTCCCGGTCCTGATGTAAGAGCGAGCTCGCTGAGTGGCGGCAACCAGCAGAAGTTGATCGTGGCTCGCGAACTCTCCCGGAATCCAACGGTGATCGTCGCGGAAAACCCCACCCGCGGCATGGATGTGAGCGCAACCGCATCCATTCTCTCGCGTCTCCGCGCCGCCGCGGACGCGGGAGCCGCGGTGTTGTTCCATTCGAGCGATCTCGACGAGGTGCTGCACCTCGCCGATCGCGTCATCGTCATGTCGCGGGGCACCCTCATGGAAGCACCCATCGGTGCTTCCCGCACCGTGGTCGGCCAGATGATGCTGCAATCCGAGAGCCGGTGATTCGGATCGGGTGGGCGGTTCTGGCCGGGGCGGCCGGGCTCGCCATCCTGGCGCTGGGGCTCGAGGCCGCCGGCTACGATTCCTCATCCGCTCTCACCGCACTATGGAACGGGGCATTCGGGTCGTGGTACGCCTTTACCTCGGCGACGCTGGTCCGATCGGTGCCTCTCATCCTGATCGGATTGGGAATCGCGATCGCGTTCCGTGCGGGGGTGTTCAACATCGGCGCCGAAGGCCAATTCTATGCCGGCGCCATTGCCGCAACCTGGGTAGGGCTGCACGTGGCCGGCCGCCCGGCGGCCCTTGCGATCGCCATGGTGTTGAGCGCCTCGGTGCTGGCCGGTGCGGCCTGGGTGGCGGTGCCGGTTTGGCTGAAGCTTCGATTCGGGGTGATCGAAGTGATCAGTACGCTGCTGCTCAATTTCGTGGCCGAATCGCTGGTGAGCCTGCTGGTGCAGGGACCGCTGCAGGAGCCCACCGGGATCTACCCCCAGAGCGACGCGATTGCGGAGGCTGCTCGACTGCCGTTGTTGGCTGCCGGCCGCCTCCACGCCGGTTTTCTGCTCGCCTGTGCCGGAGCTCTCGTGCTCTGGTATCTCTTCAGCAGGACTGTCTGGGGCTTTCGGCTCCGAGCGGTGGGACTGGGCCCACGGGCGGCCGAGGTGAGCGGGCAGATCGACAGCCCACGCATGGGGGCGGTGGCTCTGCTTTGCTCCGGGTGTCTTGCCGGTCTCGCTGGTGGCGTCGAGGTGAGCGGCGTCTCCTATGCCCTCTTCCAGAATCTATCGCCCGGCTATGGCTTCACCGGCATTGCGGTGGCTCTTCTGGGTGGCCTGCATCCACTGGGTGTCCTGCTCAGCGGGATATTCATGGGAGCGCTGGAAGCCGGCGCAGGTGCGATGCAGCGCGACGCGGGAGTGCCGTCGGTGGCGGTGTATGTAGTCGAAGCCGTCATCATCATGGTCGTGCTGCTGGCAACCACCCCCAAGGGGGGTTGGATCCCGGTACGAGTCATTCGAAGAATTCGTCCTGCAGCACCCAAGGCTCATCGTTAATGGATCCGGTGGTGCTGGTCACCGGCTTTCTCGCCGCCGCGGTGCGGGTCACGACTCCGCTTCTGTTTGCCGCCACCGGGGAGACCCTGTCTGAACGATCGGGCGTGATCAACCTGGGTATTGAAGGCACCATGCTGGCTGGTGCCCTGGCAGCCGCTCTGGGTGCCAGTGAGTGGGGCCCATGGGGTGGTCTGATCGCGGCGCTGGTCGCCGGCATGGTAACCGCCGGAGTGTTCGCATTGCTCGCCATCGGGGCGCGCGCCGATCAGATCATCACCGGAACCGCGATCACTCTGGCTGCCATCGGGCTTACTGGCACCGTCTACCGCCGGGCCTTCGGTGCCGCAGGCGCGGGGCTCAGCATTCCCACGTTCCCGCCCCTACGAATCCCGGGCCTGGCGAGCATCCCCGTCCTTGGACCGGCTCTGTTCGAGCAACCATTCCCTACGTACCTGGCTCTTGCCGGGCTGCCGGTGGTCTGGTGGGTGCTATTTCGCACCAGGTTAGGCCTGGCCCTGCGCGCGACCGGTGAAGCGGGCGCGATGGCTCGAGCAATCGGAGTACGAACTCGACTGATGCGTGCCGGTGCCACTGTGGCCGGTGGCGGGTTTGCCGGACTCGGCGGTGCCACTCTGGTGCTGGCTCAGGTGGGCACCTTCACTGAACGGATGACTGCGGGGCGAGGCTATCTGGCGATCGCCATTGTCGTATTGGGTCGCTGGCACCCGCTGGGCGTGGCGCTCGCCGCGTTCGTCTTTGGCCTCGCCACCGCGATGCAGTTTCTGTTTCAGGCGCTCGGCACTCGAGTGCCCTATCAGCTTTTTCTCATGCTCCCCTACCTGCTCACGCTCCTGGCCCTGGCGGGTGCAGTAGGGAGAGTACGCGCACCGGGAGATCTCGGTAGATGAGGGGCTAGTGTGAGGCGGCCAAGGCATCTCGCGTGCGTACGATGATGTCCCGAATCCGCGCCTTGAGCTGGGGCACATCCCCGAGCGTCAGGCCAGCCGTCTCGACCGGCTCCAGCACGCGCACTTCGGCCCGGGACCGCCCGAAACGCCAGCCATGCTTGGGAAGGGCAGTGCGGGTTCCGTAGACGGCGAGCGGTAGCAGCGGCACACCAGCCTCGATGGCCAGGCGAAATGCTCCGTCCTTGAAGGGAAGCAGCTCGGCGGTCTTCGATCGAGTCCCCTCCGGAAAGATCATGACCGATACGCGACGGTGCAGAACCTCGCGGCATCGCTCCATCGCCTCGACCGCACTGGGACCGACGCCCCGCTTGACCGGAATATCTCCAGCCAGCCACATCATCCATCCCATGACCGGAATGCGAAACAGCTCGGC
>JAICPP010000019.1 GCA_025929805.1 Gemmatimonadales bacterium
CGAGCACATCGCCGAGTACCCGCTGCGGCAGCGGGCCAAGCCGGGGATCACCGGGCTGGCCCAGATCAACCACCACTACGACCGGTCGCTGGAAGACGTGCGGACCAAGGTGCACTACGACCTGGAATACATCCGCCGCCAGTCGGTCACCGAAGACTTCCGCATCATGCTGAAGACGGTCCCTGTCATCCTGCTTCGCCGGGGCGGTTGGTAGCGGGCTGCCGCCCTCTTCCGGTTCACTCTCCTTCGTTGCGTATCGGCAACACTCCTGCCGCGACCGGGCTCGTTCCCGACCCTGATCCGCTGCACCCGATGCCCCTGGCTCCGGCCTGACAACAACTTAGAGAGCGACCTGCCGGGGCCTGCGGCGGAATGACCATTGCTGGCCTGGGGGCTCCTTGGGTCCTATCTTCGCTGCTTGAGGAACTGTTACCGAGCTATGTCACCACTTGCTTCAGTGCTCGATGAGCCTACCGACACCCCAGAGCTGTCGGTAGTTGCCCCCCTCTTCAACGAGTGGCAGAACGTGCGCCCGTTGGTCCAGTGGATTCTGGAGGCGTTGGCGACCTTTCCCGGCTCCTTCGAGATCATCCTGGTGGACGACGGAAGCGGCGATGATACCTGGAATCAGGTCCGGGCTGCCGCCACCAACCCGCGGGTAGTGGGTTTGCGTCTCGGGCAGAACGTTGGTCAGACGGCCGCAATGATGGCGGGCTTCGATCATGCACGCGGCCGGATTGTGGTTTCCCTCGATGGTGACCTGCAGAACGACCCCCGTGACATACCGGCGCTGATCGCAAAGCTCGACGAAGGGTACGACCTCGTCTGTGGCTGGCGGCGGCAGCGGCAGGACAAGCTGCTCCTCCGTAAGATTCCCTCCTGGGTGGCCAACCGTCTGATTCGGCGGCTGACTGGCGTGCCGATCACCGACAACGGTTGTTCACTGAAGGCTTATCGCCGGGATCTGCTCGACCGCATTGCTCTGTACGCCGAACAGCATCGATTTATCCCAGCCTTGTCGGCCAGTGTCGGTGCCCGGATCGCTGAGATGCCGGTTCGCCATCACGCCCGGCGCTACGGAGAAAGCAAGTATGGGATTTCCCGCACGGTGAAGGTGCTGATCGATCTGCTCACCCTGAAAATGATCACTACCTTCAAGTCCCGCCCCCTGGTCGGCTTTGCCCTCGCGGCCATTCCTGCTCTTTTCGTCGCCTTGGTATTCGGAGGGTTGTGGCTATTCAGCTTGACTCACTTTGGGATCGAAAAGGCGTCCGCTCTGGTCTTCCCCGGGGCAGGGCTTCTGAGCCTTGGGGTTGCCTTCTATCTCTTCATGCTCGGTCTGGTCGCCGAGGTGGCGCTCAGCAGCGAACGCGAAGGCTCATTCGATACTCCGGCTGCCGCGGAGATTCGTTGATATGAGCACACCGGGGATGCTGATGGAACCGACTGCCGCGCCCAGCAACAAGCCATCAGAGACTAGAGCCGGTTTGGTCTCGGTAGTGATTCCGGTTGTCGAGCGAGTCGACGACTTGGTGAGTATCTATCGAGCCTTTGCCGGTGTACTGAGTGATCGGGGGCAGCCCCACGAGTTCCTTTTCGTGTTCGATGGGCGCTTTATCCCTCCTCCGGAGCTGGTGGCGCTGAGTCGAGATGATGAAGGAATCCGAATCCTCCGCTTTGCCCGCGAGTTCGGCGAGACGGCGGCCCTGCGGCTCGGCTTCGAGAAGAGCCGGGGTGACCTGATCCTGACATTGCCGGCGTATTTCCAGGTTCGTCCCGAAGGAGTCGGGGAGCTTCTGAACGCGATTGACCGGGGCGCGGACATGGCAGTGGCCAACCGGTCGCCCCGGCTCGACAGCTGGCTCAATCGCGTGCAATCGCGTGCGTTCCACAGCATTATCGGAGGGATCTCCCACCAGCGATTCCACGACATGGCGTGCGGAGTTCGGGCGATGCGCCGGACGGTCGCCGAGACGCTTCCGCTCTATGGCGACCTCCACCGCTTCATTCCAGCGCTGGCTCTGCGGGAGGGGTACCGGGTAGAGGAGGTTCCGCTAGCGCAACATCCCAGCGATGCCCGTACTCGGGTCTACCGGCCCGGCGTCTACTTCCGGCGCCTCCTGGACATCGGGGCATTCTTTTTCCTGGCCAAGTTTACCGAGAAGCCGCTGCGGTTTTTCGGCCTGGTCGGCTTCTTCTTTCTTGCGGCAGGAGCCATTATCAGCTTGGTCCTCTTCATCCAGCGAGTCGAGGGCCAGGGAATAGCCAACCGGCCGGTCCTCCTCTTGGCGGTGCTCCTGCTGGCCTTGGGGGTGCAGCTCATTGGTCTCGGGCTGGTTGGAGAGATCATCGTGCATCTGCGGGCACCCCACCGGCGAGCCTATCGGGTACGCGAACGTACCTGAGCGTCGTTAGCCTTCATCGGACGATGTGAGTCGGACCATGCCCGATCCAGGGGCTCCCGACTCAAACTTTTTATGGGCATGCGACGCGACCTCTCCAGATTTCGCGACACAACATTCGACCTCCTAGTGATCGGCGCAGGCATCCAGGGCGCCAGCATCGCCTGGGATGCTTGCCTCCGGGGCTTGTCGGTGGCGGTCGTCGATCGCGGAGACTTTGGGGCGGCCACCTCGGCCAACAGCCTCGGGATCGTGCATGGTGGCCTGCGCTATCTCGCTCGGGGTGACTTGCCGCGAATGGTCGAGTCCATTCAGGAGCGCTCGGCGTTGCTTCGAATCGCGCCGGAACTGGTAGAACCCTTGCCGGTCCTGGTTCCGACCTACCGGGATCTGGCAAGGAGCCGGCTGGTGATGCACCCTGCCCTGGTGGTCAACGACCTGATCTCGGTCCGGCGTAACCGCGGACTCCGCGCGGATCGCGTCATCCAACCGGGACGGCTCGTCTCACGCAAGGAGTGTTTGCGGCTCTTTCCATTGTTTGAGGCAAAGGGCCTTACCGGAGGCGCGCTCTGGTATGATGCCCGAATGCGACATCCCGAGCGGCTCACTCTGAGCTTTGTGCGCTCCGCCGCGGAACGAGGAGCAGTGCCAGCCAATTATGTAAGGGTGGACCGGCTCCTGGTGCGAGGCGGACGGGCGGAAGGCGCGCTCGTTACCGACCTGAATCAGGGCACTCAGTTCCAGGTGAAGGCTCGGGTAGTAGTTGTGGCCGCCGGCCCCTGGACGTCAGAGGTTCTGGCAGGCACACTGGCATCAGGCAGGGTCATCCAGGGCGCAAGGGCCCTGGCGGTGAACGTCCGGATCGACGGGGTCCTCTCTCCGGCAGCGGTCGGAGTCCAGGTTCGAAACGGTGGTCGGGATGACGATCCGGTGGGTGGCGGGAACCGCTTCCTGTTTGCGGTCCCCTATGATGGGAGTACGCTTCTAGGCACCTGGTACGCGGTAGACTACGGGGGTAATCCGCACAGCCTGATCACCGATGGTGTGCGGCATTTGGTTCAGCAGTTCAAGCAGGCGTGCCCAAAGCTGGAGCTACCGGCCGCCCGAGTGATAGGCTATCAGTGGGGATGGCTTCCACTTAAGAGTGGAAACGAACGAGGCAGAGCGACGGCGCTAGCGGAGCGGCACCGAATTATCGATCACGGAAAGAGCGACAACGTCCGCCATCTGCTATCGGTCGAAGGCGTCAAGTATACCACCGCTCGAAAGGTTGCTGAGCGGGTAGTGGACCGGGTGTTCGGGGATCTGGGACGCCCCAGCCCGCCTTGTCGGACCGATGTGGTCCCGCTCGACGTCTTAGGCGAGGACGCTCTTATTCGGACAGGTGGGCATTTGGCCAGAGCCGATGTGCAACGCGCGGTCCAGGAGGAGATGGCGCTCAAGCTGAGCGACATCGTCCTGCGCCGGACTACGCTGGGTACGACCGCGTCACTTACTCGACAGGCACTGGCCGAAACCGCTCAGCTTGCCGCTGCCGAGCTCGGCTGGGACGCGATGCGGCAGGAAACGGAAATCGAGGAAGTGCTGCGGCATCGAGGCGCGCTGCACGAGGTGCCGGTCGCGTGAAAATCCTGGTCCTCGCGCCCCATCCGTTCTTTCAGGCTCGGGGGACCCCGCTGGCCGTCAAGAGGGTTCTCGAGTTTCTCAGCTCCCGTGGCCATCAGATCGATCTGCTCACCTTCCATGAAGGCGAGGACGTCGACATTCCCAACTGCAGGATCCACCGGATTGCCCGCCCCCTCTGGATCCGGAACATCCGTCCCGGCTTCTCGTTCAAGAAGGTCGTCTGCGACGTATTCATGCTGGTCAAGTGCCTGAGAATGGTGCGGAAGAACCGCTACGACCTGATTCACGCCGTCGAGGAGTCCGCCTTCATCGCGGCCGCAATGCAGCGGCTCGCCGGGATTCCCTACATCTACGACATGGATTCATCCCTCGCCGAGCAGCTGGTGGATGCGTATCCCGGTCTGCAATTCGCGTTTGCGACGTTGCGAAGGTGCGAGGCGGTCGCCGTGAGGCACAGTCTCGGAGTCCTGACCGTCTGTGCCGCTCTCGAAGACGTGGCCCTGGGACATGCTCCGGACAAGCCGATTGGACGAGTGGAGGACACCACGCTGCTGGACGGGGGACACTCCCATCCCAGCAATGGTCAGAGCGGAGACAACGTCCTGCCGCCGGGGGTGGGCGGCCACAGTCCGGTAGCGATGTACGTGGGAAACCTGGAGCACTATCAGGGCATTGGTCTTCTGCTCGAGGGATTCCGCCATGCGCTCGTCCGAGTTCCCAACGCTCAGCTGGTGATCGTGGGAGGTTTGCCGGAGGACATTGCCTATTACGGCCGAAAGGCGACTCAGCTCGGCATAGCGAGCCGAGTTCACTTCCTCGGTCAGCGGCCAATCACCGCCCTGGAAGGACTCTTCCGCCGGGCGGATGTCCTGGTGTCACCCCGGCTCAAGGGACTCAACACCCCGATGAAAATCTACTCCTACCTGGATTCCGGTACCGCTGTGCTCGCAACTCGACTGCGGACGCACACCCAGGTGCTCGATGACCGCACTGCCTACCTGGTCGAGCCCGACCCCGAGGCGCTGGGCAACGGGCTGGTGGAGCTCCTCAGCGATCCAGTGCTCCGCGAGCGGCTGGCCAGTGAAGCCAAAGCCTACGTGCAGCAGGAGTTCACCCCCGAGGCCGCCCATCGAAAGCTGGGTTCCTTCTATACCATGATGGAATCCAAGGCAAGCGGAGTCGGCGCGTGAGAGAACTCTGGCGCTCGCCAACTCTGCGGGGTGCCCTGGTCTATGCCGCTTCGGGACTGGGCTTCGCCGGAGCGAACCTGATTCTCGCCCGGGTGCTGCCCACCGCCGAGTATGGTCTTTTCACTCTGGTGATCGCGCTGGTGAATTTGGGATTCGCTCTTGCGGCGGTCGGCATAGATGGAATCGTCAACCGTCGCCAGCTCGAGGCCGGACCTAATCTGCTTCGGCGAAGCCTGGCCGCTTCGCTCCTCGTCGGGTTGACGCTCGCGATGATCGCCGCGATCGCGTATCGGATGAGCCTGCCCCTGTTGCTGATCATCTTCGTGTCGACCGCAGCGGGTGGAGCGATGGTGGTAGCGGGGGCGCAGTTTCAGAGTGAGCGGCGCTACGGTATATCGCTGGCTTTGACTCAGAGCCCTAACCTTGCGCTCGTGATAGCGGCAGGAGCCGTCCTGATTTCGAATCAACGCCAGGCCCAGCTTCCGCTGGTGATCTCGGCGCTCGGGTTTGTGGTGGCGGCTGGGTACGGCTGGCGAATTCTCTTCCGCGAGCGGGCGACCAAACCAGCCCGCGAGAGCTGGTTTCCCTGGGCTGAAGCCCTCTCGTTGGCGGGAATCAATGCGTCTGGTCTGCTGCTGGTTCAGCTCGATCGTCTAATCATCCCCTACGTCCTCCCGCTGCATGATCTCGCGACCTACGGCGTACTGGCGGCGATTGCCGGCTCGCTATTCCGGGTGCTCCAGATGGGGGTGGGGTATACCCTGATTCCCCGCCTGCGTGTGGCGGGGAGTGTGCCGCAACGCCGCCGACTCATAGCGCATGAGGCCAAGCTGGTTGGCGGGATTGTGGTCGCCGGATCCGTGGTCATCTGGCTGGTGACTCCGCTCATCGAGCGGTCATTCTTGCTGGGGAAGTATCACCTGGGTGCCTCTCTCCTCCTGGCGACCCTGTTCAGCGGTGTAGCCAAGATCATGAACGCCTTCACCAAATCCACCGTAACAGCCCTGGCGACCCCGGCGGAAGTATCGATGGTCAATCTGTTCGGCTGGGTTTCGGTGGCGCTCGCCATCCCGGCGGCTTTGTTCGGTGCCCGCTGGGGCTTGGCAGGTGTGATCTATGGGGTGGGCCTCGGTTGGCTGGCCCGGGCTGTCACGGCGCTGCTTCTCACGCTTCGCCATCTGAAGCTCCCCACCTCGGTGCCGGTCACCGCACCCTGAACCACTCCAGCGTGACCCGGTCCGACTCCGAGTGGGCTATCGCGCTATTCAATCGCTCCCTCTTGAAGCAGGCGAAATTCCGGCAGATTCTGGCCCACCTGGACGATCCAAGTGACAAGATCAATCTCGACATCGGCGCCGACAACGGGGTCATTAGTTATCTCCTGCGGCAACGAGGCGGGCGATGGTACAGCGCCGATCTCGATGCCGGCGCGGTTGCCTCCATCCGCCAGCTGGTCGGAGAGGACGTTTACCAGCTCGACGGCGGCACCCTGCCGTTCTCCGACGGCACCTTCGATCAGGTGGTCATCGTCGACTTCCTGGAGCACATCCACGAGGATCGTGAATTCGTGCGAGAGCTGGCGCGTGTCCTTCGGCCGGGCGGCACGGTCGTCATCAATGTTCCCCATCTGAAACCCCGCTCACTCGTGAACCGCTTGCGCCATCGGATTGGATTGACCGATGAGTGGCACGGTCACCTGCGACCAGGCTATTCCCTGGACGATTTGCGCCAACTACTCGCGGAGTTCTTCGCCATCGAGAAGGCCACGACCTATTCTCGAGCCTTCTCCGAGCTGGTGGATACTGCTCTCAACGGCCTCTACGAAGCCGGGAGACGACGAAAGCATGGTACCGCAGCTTCGCGAAAGGGGACCCTCGTGACTCAAAGCGAGGTGGAACAGCATCGCAAGCAATTTCTGCTTCTAGGGGCACTCTATCCTTTTCTTTGGACCCTGACCAAGCTCGACAACTTGCTTCCGCTCCAGCAGGGGTACAAGCTGATCGTACAGGCACGGCGGTTGGAGCAAGGCTTACCTGCTTCGTCTTAGCCTGCAGGAGAAGAAAACGCGAAGATGCGATACAGCTCAGCCTATACCGGGCACTATCAGAGAGAGGATACTTCCGGTCTGTCCTATGACCGGTCCATCGCCAACCGGTTCGAGCTCGCCATTTTTGAGCTGGAGCAGGTCCTCCTTCGAGACCTTTTCTACCGGCTTCGTTCGTCGGACCCCGACACCCGTTACCTGGATTTTGCGTGTGGCACTGGGCGCATCCTCGCGCTATTCAAAGACTCGATCCGCTCCAAAGTCGGCGTCGATACCAGCCCGGGGCAACTGGAGCTAGCCCATAAGAAAGTGGCCGACGCGGAGCTCGTCTGCGGAAACCTGGTCACTCACCCGGACCTACTTCGGGGCCGACAGTTCGACCTTATCACCAGCTTTCGGCTTTTCCTCAACCTGGAGCCGGAGAACCGGGTCACCATATTGCGAGCGCTCCGGAATCACCTGGCTCCCGGCGGTTACCTGATTCTCGACAATCACATGAACCGTTATTCCATCCTTGGTTTGGCGGCACTCGTGGCCCACAAGGTGTTCCGGATGCCCAAGAAGCCGCATGTCCCTCCTGGCCGTCGCGGCATCATTTCGACGATGTCGGACCGTGAGATACGCAGGGCACTCTCGGCAGCCGGATTAGAAATCCGTGAGGTGCACCGCATTTTCGTGCTTCCCGGGCACGGGGCATTCCTGCTCTTGCCGATGCGCTGGTTGGTTCAACTCGAGGCCCGCCTGAGCCGGGTGCCGCTGCTCAACCTGCTTTCAAAGAACCAGGTCTATGTCTGCACTACGGCCCAGCCCGCGTGATCGTGAGTACTTCGAAGGTCCTGTACTGGATGATTAACTACATGCCGCAATGGGAAGCGGTTTCCAAGGAAGTCGACTCGCTGCGCCAGAGACTTCAGGGCACTATCGATGGATCTCTTGTGAGTCTCAACAGCAAGGAACGCGGCCTTCGGCTGAGAGGACCCGAAAAGCGGATTCCCCTTCCCTACGGCTTGCTGCTGTACCCATTGCTGAAGCCCTATGCGGCACGCTTCGAGGTCAACCACCTCTTTGCTTCCGGCGGCGAGCGAGTCCTGACACCGATCATCTCGCAGCACAACGGGGTCCTCACCATCGCCAAAGACACCGGTCTCCGCCAGTTCGAGCGGAACCGAGAGTCGCTGCTTCGCTTACGAGCCATCGTGGTTCAAGGCGAGCGCGATCGGGAGGTGCTGCTTCAGCTGGGGGTGCGGAAGGAGACTATCTGCTTGATCCGTCCGGGTATCCCAATCGCGCCCTACCGCAAGGCAGAAGAGCCCTTCACCATCCTGTTTGCGTCCAGCCCCCTTACGGCTACGGACTTCCTCTCTCGCGGTATCTACCTGATTATCCGGGTCGCGGCTCTCCTGCCGGAAGTCCGGTTTCTTCTCGTCTGGCGCAAACGCTACCTCGAGAAACTCGAACGGATCGTTTCAAGGGAGGGTGTCGGCAATGTCACGATCCAGAGTGGCCTGATTGGCGATATGGGAGCGGTGTACGACAACGTGCACGCAACAGTGTTGCCTGGTCTCGAACACCGCAGCTTCATTCCTTGCCCCCGTAGCGGCCTGGAGTCGCTAGCCCATGGCAAGCCGCTTCTCGTCTCGAACCTGGTCTCCATTGCCTCCACCGTGGCACGCTCTCGCGCCGGCGTGGCATTTGAGCCCTCCACCGACAGCCTCAAGGCAGCCATCCTGCAGTTGCAGGGTGATTACTCAACGTATCAGGCGAATACCCAGCAGTATCTCGAGGACAACTTCTCACCTTCGACCCATCTGGAGCTCTATCGGCGGCTCTACCAAAGAGTCGGGTAAATGAATATGACGACGCCGGACCAGCCTCGAAGCCGGCCCCGGGGGATCTCCCTCGTTACCGGGGCCACGGGCTTTACCGGCTTACACCTGGTGCGCTCCCTGGTGGAGGACGGCCATCGAGTGCGGGTGCTGGTGCGCTCGCGGGAACGAGCGCAGGCCCTGCTGGCTTCCGGCATCGAAGTGGTGACCGGTGAGAGCAACGATCCGGCTGCCGCGGCCCGTGCCGTCAGGGGATCGCAGGTGATTTATCACCTCGCCGCCGCTTACCGTGAGGCCCGCCATACCGACCAGTACTACTGGGATGTGAACGTCGGATTTACGAAACTACTGCTGGATGCTGCGCGCTCGGAGGGAATCGAACGTTTTGTGCACTGCAGCACGGTCGGCGTGCTCAGCCACATCGCCAATCCTCCGGCCGATGAGCAGCATCCCCATCAGCCGGCCGACGTCTACCAGCGGACCAAGAGCGAGGCCGAGAAGCTCGCCTTGGCAGCCAATCGCAGCGGTATTCCCGTGGCAGTGGCACGTCCCACAGCCATTTACGGGCCTGGTGACACCCGGCTCCTGAAGATGTTCCGCCTGATCGCCCACGAGCGGTTCATCATGCTCGGCTCAGGCGACATCTATTATCACATGGTCCATGTGGATGATCTGGTTGCGGGGCTCCGAATCCTGGGGGCCCATCCGCGTGCAGTCGGTGAGGTCTTCATCCTGGGAGGGGACAGGTATTACACCCTGCAAACTATTGTGGAGATAATCGCTCGCGCAGTGGGTGTGAAGCCGCCGCGCTGGCGGCTGCCCGCCTGGCCATTCCAGGTTGCCGGCACCCTCTGCGAGAAGATCTGCGTGCCTCTCCGCATCGAGCCGCCCATCTATAGACGACGGGTGGACTTCTTTACCAAGAGCCGGGCTTTCACAATCGAGAAGGCCCAACGCCTCCTCGGCTATGCCCCTCGCATCGACTTGGAGAGCGGCATCCGTTCGACCGTAGAATGGTACCGCAAACATGGCTACCTGCCCGGGAATGCCTCCGATGCACCTCAGCCCGCCCCGCCGCTCCGCGAGACCATGTGATCCCGGGATCACACGGCAGCCATCTGGAGTCCGCCGACCTCGAAACCGCGTCTGACGATTACGCCAGCCGATTCGGGGGCGAGGTAGGTGCCTGGTTCCTCGAGGTACAGAGTCGCACCATCCTTGGCCTGCTCCGAGGCTGCCCGGCGAATGCGACCATTCTCGACGTCGGAGGCGGACACGCGCAAGTAGCCCCTGCCCTGGTGCAAGCTGGATATCAGGTGGTGGTCGTGGGTAGTGGCCCTTCCTCTGGAGTCCGGCTCCAGTCCTGGCTAGACAGCGGACGCTGCCGCTTTGAGGTGGCAAATTTGAACGCATTGCCCTACGACGACAGGGCGTTCGACGCGGTGGTATGCGTCCGCCTACTTCCCCATAGCGTTGATTGGCCTCGCCTCATCGGTGAGCTGTGTCGCGTGTCGCGCTACGTGGTCGTGGTGGATTATCCCTCGATTCGGAGCGTCAATATCGTCTCCCACCGCCTGTTCTCGCTTAAGAAGCGGATCGAGGGGAACACCCGGCCCTTCAGGCTATTCCACCCGCGGCAGATCCGGGACGCCTTCGAACGGCACGGTTTTACCGTAGGGGCTGAACGCCCGCAGTTTCTGTTTCCCATGGTGCTGCACCGCTGGTCCAATTCAGCCGGACTTGCGCGACTGATGGAGGTTCCCGGCCGACTACTCGGCATCACCCGCTGGATCGGCTCTCCCGTCATCATCCGAGCCGACCGCACGGACCCTCCACCGCCTGCGAGTCACCATACATCATCTCTCCTCTCCAGCTCCTAGCAGTAGAGGTGCAGGCGAGATGGCCCGCGCGCCGACATCAAAGGAACGCGTGACCGACCGCTTCAACAAGACCGCTGTTATCAGCTCGGCATTCAGTGGATTCGGCTCCCAGTATACGGGCGCCATGATAACCGGTGCCGGTCAGCTGCTGGTGACGGCTGTGCTGGCCCGTCTGCTGTCGCCTGTCGACTACGGGCTGGCCGGGCTTGCCGCGGTGTACGTGGGCCTTGCTGCGATCGTAGCTCAATTCGGAATAGGCCCGGCGCTGATCCAACGCGCCGAGCTCACACCTTGGTATGTGAGAGCGGCTTTCACCGCCACCGTCATTATCGGGGCCTTCACCACCGGGTTTGTCTGGGTCACGGCTCCCTACGCTGCCCAGATACTCGGCAACCCCAACCTCACGCCGATCATTCGCGGGCTGAGCCTGACCTTTATTCTGGCCAATCCGGGCTACGTGGCCGAAGGCCTCTCGGAACGACGGCTCGCCTGGCGACGAATCATGTGGGTGGAGGTGGCCGCGTTCAGCCTGGGGTATGCGCTGCCGGCTCTGGTACTCGCCGCCCTTGGGTTTGGAGTCTGGGCCATCGTGGGCAGCGCGCTGGGACAGAACCTGGTCCGAACCTCGGCGTACCTGGTGCTGCAGCCGCATCCCAAGTGGCCCCGAATCGGCCCGGAGATTCGGGAGCTGCTTCGCTTCGGATCCGGCTTCACCTTGGCTCGCGCATTCAACTACGGCGCGGGCCAAGGCGACAACTTTGTGGTTGGACGGGTGCTCGGAATCGCCGCGCTGGGCTATTACAGTCGGGCCTTCAAGCTCATGACGATCCTGGTGACCTACTTCGCCACGATCGTTACCAAGGTGCTCTTCCCCATCATGTCTCGCCTGCAAGGGGATATCGACCGGCTCCGGTCTGCCTATCTCACCGGCGCGGCTGTCCTCGGTCTGATCAGTGCCCCCCTGGGAGCGATCATGGTAGTGACCGCACCGGAGATCGTGGGGATCGTCCTTGGCCCCAAGTGGACCCCATCAATCCTGCCGTTTCAGATCCTCACAGCGGCAATCATGTTGCGCAACGTCTATCTCATGGCATACTGCCTTGACGGAGCTCTGGGACGAATGCGGACTCGCACGGTCCGCGACGGCTTGTATGCGTTGGGCGTGATTGTAGGCAGCCTGGTTGGCACCCGTTTCGGCTTATCCGGCGTGGCTACCGGAGTGGCTCTCGCAATTGCGCTGAACTACTTCGTTGGGGCGGCCATGAGCCTGCGGCTGTTAGGAGCTACCTGGCGCGACTATGCCCGATCACAGGTACCGGCAATCGCACTCGGCGTACTGACAGCAGCCGTAGCGTACGCGCTTCGCCTGGTCCTTATCTCCGCGGGTACCGGTCCCCTGGTAGTATTGTTCGTCACTGGTGTGCTCAGCCTTGGTTTCATTGTTGCTCTCTGCTTGCTGCAGCCGATCGTTGCGGGGCACTATGGTGGCCTGGCGCTGAGACACCTCGGCGCGCAGATCGGGTCCAGGATCGCGCGGCGAAGGACGGCGAAAGGGACGTGACCAGCAGGATGCGGAGGCGAATCGGATGGTTCTCGACCTCTGCCGGGTTCCTGGTCATCGCTGCGACAACGCTCGTTCCCATCCCGCGGCAGGCCGCGGCCTCTCGAGCCACCCCGATCTGGTGCCTGGTTTGCGGAGACTACGGCGGCGTCGATGTCCTCAACAATCTCCTCCTGTTCATCCCCTTTGCCGCCGGCCTACGTCTTTTAGGACGCCGTACTCGGACGGTTGTGGTGGTGGGTGGCCTCGTGTCTCTGGTCGTTGAATCGCTGCAGCTGTCAATTATTCCAGGTCGGGATGCAGCATTCAGCGATCTAGTGACTAACACCATCGGTAGCTGGATCGGTGCTACCCTCATCAACCACCGGGACCAGATCCTGTTTCCCGGCAGCGCACGAGCCAGTCGCCTCGCTGTTATGGGTGCCCTGGCCTGGTGGGTCGTGCAGCTTGGAACAGCAATTCTGCTCCGCCCCTGGATAGCCGGCAGTGAACTGCGTCCAGCCTGGGGCCGTGCCGTTCCCGGCCGGGAGCCCTTCAGGGGCGGAGTCACCTCGGCGGTCGTCTCGGGCGTGCCGGTGCCGCAGGACGCAGCGGCACTGAGCCCCGTGGTCTCGGAGAGGATCCGCCGGGGATGGGTTCATCTCGAGCTCGCTTTTACGTCGGGGGGGAGTGCCCCATCGTGGTCCCCCCTGTTCGAGATCCTTGCGCGCTCCAGCGCGGTGCTCAGCGTGGAGGCCGTCGGTCGCGATCTCGCTTTCTCGCCACCGGTCCGCTCAACTGCTTTGCGGCTACGCCGGCCTGCGCTCCGTCTAAGAGAGGCACTCCATTCGGACCCCGACATCCCAGTCCGGTTGGCTGCCGGCGAGCGGAGCGACACCCTCTGGGCGGTATGGACCTCGGCAGGCGTGAGACGTAGCGCGCTCCAGGTCCTCAGTCCGAGCTTCGGCTGGAGTCTGGTAACACCAGTCTGGTACGCATATGGTCCGGGAGTCTCGCTTATGACCGGGCTATGGATCGTGGCCTGGCTACTCCCCACGGGATACTGGTCCGCCCGCATCGAGGCCGGGGACGGCTCGATGGTTGTGTTTCTGGCAATCGTACCCCTGGTCGGGCTCGGCATCATCCCGGGTCTCATGGGGTATCCGCCGGTCCACTGGTCTGAGTGGCTGGCCGGGCTTGTGGGGCTAGGAATGGGGCGGGCCGGGGGCCGATCCGCGGCTATATCTTCAAGATAGATGCGACCCACATTCCACCAGCGAATCCTCCTGATACTGATCTGTTTGGGAGCGGTGCCAACCGCGCTCGCCATCCTGGGATGGGGACTTACCATTCGGTCGACCACCCGCGCTCCTGGAGCTCGCGACGCCATCGAGGGGGTCGCGGCCTCCGGCAGAGTGTTGCTGCACACGATCGACTCCACCCGGCTGCTGCCCCAAGAACGCCGAGCCCTGGCCGATCATGCGACCAAGCTGAACACAGCCATCGGCCAGTTTCAGCGGGTCGACACATTCAGCCGCTACTACTATGCCGGCCTCGGGCTCCTCATCCTCCTGGTGGGCAGCGCGTTCATCTATGCATCCATCCGCTTTGGAGGCCATCTCTCCCGCCAACTCAGTCGGCCCATCGAGGAGCTGATCGGTTGGATCGGCAACATTCGCCGGATGGAGCCGCTTCCGCCCGATCGGCCCCGGCGAGGAGCCCCGGAGTTTGCCGCGCTGCGCAGCGCGCTTCGCCAAATGGCTGGTGAGCTCGAACGCGCCAGGGCTCAGGAGATCGAAGCGGAGCGGCTCCGCGCCTTTCGAGAGACTGCCCGTCGAGTGGCCCATGAGATGAAAAATCCACTCACGCCCATGCGCCTGGCCATTTCGCAGCTGTCCCACAGCGCGGCCGGCGAGCACCGCGAGACCATCGATGTGCTGGCGGCCGAGTCTGATCGCCTGGAACAGCTGGCCCGCGAGTTTACCGAGTTTGGGCGACTGCCGGAGGGGCCTGCCGCACCAGTGGACTTCAACGAGCTGTTGTCGGAGTTGACCCGTACGTCCTTGCCCGCCACCATGACCGCGAGCCTTCGGTTGGATCCGACCACGCCGGTACTCCTGGGACATTACGATCCGTTGCGCCGGGCGTTCAGCAACATCCTGCGGAACGCCGTCGAGGCCTGCGAGCAGCGAGGGGATCTGGAGATTACGTCGGCACCCGACAACGGGGGCGGAGTCCGCATCGAAATCCGTGACCACGGGCCAGGAGTGCCGCAGGAAATGAGCGACCGCATTTTCGACCCGTACTACACCGGAAAGGAGGGGGGCACCGGTCTCGGCCTTGCCCTGGTTAAGCAGACCATCGAGATGCATGGAGGTACAATCAGCCTCAGCGAAACCCCGGGAGGGGGCGCAACATTCACCGTTCGACTGGTTCCGCGATGAGTGATGGGGCTCGCGTACTTCTGGTGGATGACGAAGCGAACATCCGTCGCATGTTGGGGGCACTACTCCGAAGCGAGGGATTTGTGGTCACCGAGGCTCCCAGCGGAAATTCGGCGCTGCTGCTGCTGGACGAGGTGGATCCGGACGTGGTACTGCTCGACCTCTTGATGCCTCCTGGACCGGACGGGCTGGAAACGCTTACCCGAATGCGTGACCGCGGCGACGCGGCCCCCGTCATCATGATGAGCGGCAAAGCGCAGCTCACGGATGCGGTGCGAGCCGTCAAACTGGGGGCCTTCCAGTTCCTGGAGAAACCGCTCAGTCCGGAAGGGGTGTTGGTCACCGTGCGTGCCGCGCTGGAGCTCAACCGCGCCCGGGCGGAGAATCGTGCGCTGCAGGCCGAGTTGGGACGGCGCGCTGCGCTCATCGGTACTGGACCGGCAATGCAACAGGTCCAGGCATTGATAGAACGGGTCGCGCCTACGGAGGCGCGCGTGCTCATTACCGGTGAGTCGGGCACGGGAAAGGAGCTGGTGGCTGCGGCGATTCACTCAGCCAGCCGGCGGCGGGGGCGGGCATTCGTAACTGTCAACTGCGCGGCCATTCCCCGTGACCTGGTCGAGTCCGAAATGTTCGGCCACGAACGGGGAGCGTTCACCGGGGCCACCGAACGGCGACTGGGACGATTCGAGTTGGCCCATGGAGGCACGCTGTTCCTCGATGAAGTCGGCGACCTGAGCCAGGAGGCTCAGGCCAAGCTCCTGCGAACACTGGAGACCGGCGAGCTGCAACGAATCGGCGCGGAAACAACCACGCGAATCGATGCGCGGGTCGTGGCCGCCACCAACCGGCAACTGGGGGGTGCGGTGAGCAATGGAGGGTTCCGGGAAGACTTGTACTTCCGTCTGAATGTGTTCCCCATCCAGTTGCCGCCGTTGCGCGAGCGCCTGGAAGATCTCCCGGCGTTGGTCGCGCATCTGGCGGAGCGAGTCCGGCCCGGGCACGCGGCCACCTTCACCGAAGAGGCGCTCGCTGTCATGGCCGCGTATTCCTGGCCGGGCAATGTCCGGGAACTGGCGAACATTGTCGAGCGGCTCAGCATTCTGAGCGGGCCGGTAATCGATGGCGCGGCGGTGCGACAAGTGCTCCGCGGCAGCGCGCCTCCAGCAACTGCCAGCGTTTCGTTGTCAGGAAAACCATTGAGCGAAGCGCTCGACGAGTTTGAACGTGAGCTCATCTGTGCGGCGCTGACCCAGGCGCAGGGCAACATGGCCGAAGCGGCCCGCATTCTACAGACCGATCGGGCGAACCTGTACCGACGGATGCGGCGGTTGGGGGTGGAGAAAAGCGCCGACGTCGAGTTGTAACTCACCCATTCTGCTGCCGGGAAGAGTCATGCGCCTGCTGGCTGTCGGGCTGATGCTGATACTGGTGCGTCCACTCTGGGGGCAGGACAGCGTCATCGTCATCGACCCCGATGCGCGCCCGAGCGACTCCTTCGTGCGCGGAGGCCCGCCACCCGAGGTCGTCGCCGAGTTGATCTCCTTCTACAACGATTCCTCGACCACACGCATGCAGGGCGACGTCACTCTGCCTGCCGGAACTCGCTTCGAGGGCAAACTGGCCCTGTATCGGGGTTCGCTTCGAGTGGCCGGGCGGGTTGCCGGCTCCATCGCGGTTGCCAACGGCACACTGTATCTCCACCCCGGAGCGGCGGTGGATGGCGACATTCTCGTCGTCGGAGGACGCCTGTTGCGCTCCGAACAGGTGGAACACCGCGGGACTGAGCGGGTGTATTGGGACGCGGCTCCGGTTCTCCGTGGAAGCGACGGACTGCTCGCTCTTCGCGAGCGACGCCGCCCCCTGGGGGAGATCGCCACCGCCCGAACCACCTTTCAGGCGGGGCGCGTCCGTACCACGCTGTCACTCGCCACCGGAGGCACCTATAACCGGATCGAAGGCTTGCCGATCCTGTTTGGTCCACTGTTCGAGTTCCGGCCCATGGCCGGAACGTACGCGCGCATCGATCTCAGAGGGATCGTCCGTACCGCCGGCGAAAGCGATCTTCGCAGTGACTTCGGCTACGTGGCCCGGGCCGATCTCCGGTTTGCCGGGCGGACTGAATTCGGAATCGGCGGCCGGCTGTACAGCGAGGTCGAGCCTATCGAAGATCAGCCGCTCACCGCCGGTGAGTCGGGGTGGTCGGCGTTTCTGCTTCAACGCGACTATCGGGATTATTACGAGCGGGAGGGCGTCAGCGGCCTGGCCTACGTGCGGCCCACGTCGGCGCTTCGGGTCGAGCTCTCTCTCAGCCGGGATGCGGAGCGCTCGGTACGGGCCACGGACCCCTGGTCGCTGCTTCGCAACAGTGACCGCTGGCGTCGGAATCCCCTGATTGACGACGGCCATTTTTTCGTTACCGGCCTGCAGGCGGAGTTCGACACCCGCAATGACACCGAGCGACCCACCACGGGATGGCTGATTCGGAGTCGTTTCGAGCACATCACCAGTGACGACATAGCGCCCGTCGCTCTGCCCCTGGTCGTGCGGCCTACCCCACCGACGGGCGGTGGCTATGCCACTGACCGGATCTCGCTCGACGTGCGACGCTACTCTCGACTCACCCCGGCCCTCCGGGTCAACGGTCGTCTCCGGGCCGACGGTTGGATTGCCGGGGATCGCCTGCCGATCCAACGTCGTCTTTCTCTGGGCGGCCCGGACCTCATGCCCGGCTTCGATTTCCGGGCGTTTACCTGCGCTCCCCGTGGTTTCACTGATCCCTCCAACCCCGCGCTCTGCGACCGCATGATTGCCACCCAGCTCGAAGTCCGGACTCGATTGAGCCTGAACCTGGGGTATCGGTGGCCCAACCGGGATGCAAACCGGCCAGGACGGTTCATCGGAATCGAGGAAGCCGATCTGGTGTTCTTCAGCGATGCCGGAAAAGCCTGGTTGGCGGGAAGTGGTGCCGGCCAGGTGCCGGTGAACCGACTCCCAGTCCTCCGCGAGTGGTCGCTCGATATGGGAGTGGGACTCGATGCGGGCGAGATCGCGGCGTACTTGGCCAAGAGCGTCTCGTCGGGGGAGCCGGTGAAGCTGATCGTCAGGCTGCAGCGCCGCTTCTAGTGGCACTCCAGCAGGCCGGGCTGCTGCGGATACTGTGGTGGGCGGGACGAGCACTCGTGCTGACCAGCGCCCTTGCAGTCACGCGAGTAGATCGGGTTGCCGCCCAGGGTGGTGACGTGAGGTTACTCGTTCGGCTGACCACGGACTCAACGCCGAACGGATCCCGCGCGCCCCTCGTCCGATCCGAGAACATGCTGGCCAGCAATAGTCGGTGGCTGGACGCCCTCCGCTCCGGCCTTCCAGTGAGGCTGCATTACCGGGTCGAGGTGTGGCGCTCGAGAGGTGCCTGGTTCGATACCTTCGAGCGTCAGGCCGAATGGGACGTCGTGGTTCGCCATGAGCCACTGCTGGACCAGTACACTCTCCTAACCTTCGTAGGCGCAGCCCGGCAGGAGCGGCGCTATGCCACGTTGGACGCCCTCGGCGCCGCGCTCGCCTTCGGCTACCAGGTGAACGTTCGACCTGTGGAGTCGGGTCGCTACTACTATGCGGGCTCACTCCAGGTCACAACTCTCTCCGATTCGGATCTGGATGAGCTGGAACGTTTTCTAGCGGGAGACTTGAGTGAGGCGGAGGAACAGGGCGAGAACTTCGGGGATGCATTGGGTCGCGGTGCCACTCGCTTTCTCTTGCGTCTGGCTGGCCTCCCCAGCTTGAGGCTCGAAGCCAGAAGCCCGCATTTTACCGTACGGTGAGCCGAAGCCCACTACACCGTTCCACCCAGCGCGCGCAGTGCCTCGTCCCCGTAAAACAGTTTGATGTACTTGGCCTGGGTGACTGACAGGCGGCGGACCGCCCAGGACAGGTGCACAAAGTGTGGCTCGTGCGGCGGCACGGCGGGGTGCATCCCACATTCCTGGGGAAGATGATTGCCCTTGCGCGTGTTGCATGAGCTGCACGCTGTCACCACGTTCGTCCAGTCGTTATCGCCACCCCGTGACAACGGTACGAGATGGTCTCGCGTCAGGCACTCGCGATGCCGAAGATCGGACTGCCCCCGGTGACAATACTGGCACCGGTAACCATCTCGAGCGAAAAGGAATGTGTTGGTGACTTGACGGCGAAAACGGCGGGGAACGTGGACGAACTTGACGAGCCGTATGATTGCAGGTTTGGGAAGTGTCAGCCGCTCACTTCGAACGACGTCACTGCCATCCGATTCGACTATCTCGGCTTTGCCCTCGATCACCAGGCGCAGCGCACGACGCACCGGGACCATGGTCAGCGGCTCGAAGGACGCGTTCAACGCCAGACACCGCACGCTGCTTCTCCAAGTATAGACGGGGGGCCCATCCAAGCCTCCTGGTGTCGCAAAGCCAGGCGGCGTCGGGCTACAGACCCCGCAAGTCCCGGACCATAGCGGGGTAACTCACAGCGGTATCGTATCGTAATGAGCGGCATGTATACCTGCAAGTGAACTATACGCCACCGGCGACGGCCTACTGCGTTCCGCATGGGGCAACGCTACTTCACCAGTGCTTCGATGCGCGCTGCAATTTCCTGCCGCAGCCTCTGATTTCTGGTGATGATCAGAACCGTGTCGTCACCGGCGATGGTCCCGATGATCTCCTCCCACCCAGCCTGATCCAGGGCCTCGGTGACCGCACCGGCCGATCCGCTCGCGGTTTTCAAGACCACAAACGGCCCGACACCATCCACGCTGACTAGAAGAGCAGGAAGTACCTGCGACAGCTCGGGCCGTACTGCGCCCCGGTGAGGATGGGTGTAGTACGCGCCACCCCCTGGATCGGCCAGCTTGGCGAGGCCCAACTCTCGGATGTCTCGCGACAGGGTAGCCTGGGTGACCACGAAACCATTGCCGGCAAGCGCTTCGCGCAGTTCGTCCTGGCTCTCGATCCGGCGTTCACGCACCACCCGAAGAATGGCAGCCTGACGTTGGGTCTTCATGACGATGGGTGGACTTCTCTCCCCGCTAGGCAAGTCAGCAGCACGTCATCCGGCGAGGCCGCCAGGACGCGCTCCGCCGGGCTTGTATTCGCTGCGGGGGCCAGCCGCACGACAATACAGTCGGCCCACTTCCCTGCCACGAGGCTCCCGGTTTCCGAGTCGATGCCGAGGGCGCGGGCCCCGCCCAAGGTGCAGAGCTCGAGAAGCTGGTCGGCATCCAGTGAGACGATCCGTGCTGCAGCACGGGCCTCGGCCAGGAGGTCGAGCCGCCCCACGCTGACCACGGAGTCGGTCCCCAGCCCTACTCGAATGCCGGCGTCCAAAAATGACTGCAGCGGCGGAAGGCCGTGGCCGTGCGCCAGATTGGACAAGGGGCAGTGGGCTACAGCCGCGCCGGATTGGGCCAGCAGCTCAAGGTCCTCTGGCCCAACCTGTATCGCGTGTATGCACAGCGTGTGCTCGCTCAGAATCTCATGGTTCCCCAACCATGCCACCGGCGTTTTGCCGGGAGGAGGGGGAAGTGGAATGCCTCGCGCGAGCCAGGCGTCGGCGAACGGTCCAGTTCCGGCGAGCAGAAACTGTGCTTCCGCAGTCGACTCGGCAATATGGACAGCCACAGGGATCCGTTCGGCTCGTGCCCAGTCGCCTACGGCCCGAAATAAGGGCCCGCTTACGGTGTATGGAGCGTGAGGGGATACGCCGATTTGAACTCGCCCCGTCACCCACTCGGAAGATTTTTCTACTCGCTGCTGCAGGTTCGCCAGACTCTCGTCTACCTGAGCGGGATGGGGGCCAAATACCTCCTGGTACGCGATTCCCGAGCCGTCCGACTCAGACAGCGCCCGAATCACCGTACCCGAGTCGCCGGTATCGGCTACCGTCGTCACTCCTGCCGCAAAGCAATCGCGAAGCCCCTGACGGGCCGCGTCGAGATACTCCGAGGCCGTTCGTGTGCTCTTGACTTGGCGCACACGCCTGATCCAGTCGGGAAACTCGAGAGCCTGCACCGGCTCGGCGAGGCCGGTGAGCTCCAGGTGAGTGTGGGTATTGATCAGACCGGGAAGGATGGCGGCGTCGGGGAACTCAGCCACCGGTATGTTTTCGGGCCGGGGGACCACCATCTCTGGACCCACGGCCACGATTCGGCCATCGTCGCCTACCAGCAGTGCTCCGTGCTCGATAGGCTGTCCTTCGATCGGAAGGAGCCAGCGGGCGGCCAGCCGCCGCGCCCGCATATCAGCGTGGCTGAGTTGGGGCTGGGCCCGTACCCCCCATGACGCCTGCGGTGCCACCACTGGTAGCGGTTCCTCCGCTTGCCGGCTGCTGAGTCGGTGCACCCGCCGCCGGGGCGGTTGGACCGGCGCCGGGTACCGGCGCCGCCTCTGGTCCACTGCCTCCCATCACGCCACCCATAGAGCCAAAGGGCGAATGGACCGGACAGAATGCGGTCGGTTCGGTGCCCGGGATGAACGACTCGATGTAATGCACGTCCTTGGGACAGAACGGCGTGGCCTTGTACCCAGTAGACTTGTCGACATCCAGGGCTGCCAGACCGGCGGGGCGAGACCAGACCGGAGGAGCACCTCTTCGCTCGTACACTTCACGCATCATCGCGGTCCAGGCCGGAGCGGCAAGCACGCCACCCTGGGCATTGCCTTTGATCTTCTGAGGCTGATCGAACCCGATCCACACCCCGGTGACCATCTCTGGAGTGAAGCCGATGAACCACACGTCGTTGCCGTCATTCGTGGTTCCCGTCTTTCCGCCCGCAGGGAACTTGATCTGGGATCCTACCGCTCCCACCGCGGTTCCCCGGCGAACCACGTCCCGGAGCGCGTCGGTGATCAGCCACGCGTGCAAGGTGTCCATGACGGCCGCGGTACGGACTTGCGGTTGCCAGACAATCTTGCCTCCGCGGTCTTCGATTCGGAGGATCCCGTTGGGGATGGTCCGGGTTCCCAAATTTGCGAAGGTGGTGTAAGCGGCGATCATCTCCAGCGGAATCACATCGGCGGAGCCTATGTGGATCGAGGGGAAGGCCGGCACCCGGGTGGTGAGGCCGAACTTTGCCGCCTCGCTGATGACCGCCTGCTCCCCGATCTCCATGCCGAGCTTGATGGCGATGATGTTGCGCGAGAGGTAGAGGGCCCGACGAAGCGTCATGGGGCCATCGAACTCGAGATCGTAGTTCTGTGGCGCCCAGGGTGGCTGGGCCGGATCCAGCTCTACGCTGAGGGGATCGTCCACCATCACGTGAGACAAGGGGTATCCGGCTTCGAGTGCCGCCGAATACACGATCGGCTTGAAGGTGGAGCCGGGCTGCCGCAGCGCCTGGGTGGCCCGATTGAACTTGCTGTCCTCGAAATCGCGGCCGCCCACCATCGCTCGGATGTATCCCGTCTTGGCCTCGAGCGTGACCACCAGTCCTTGGAGATAGGGAGTGGTAGTTCGGCTGTTGTCCTCACCGTTATCGGATTTCGATTCGAGGTACTGTCGGTAGGTGTCGTGGGGGAACTTCCCGTCCGCGCCACTCTCGATGGCCTCGAGTCGAGCCTCAAGGGCCCGCTCGGCGGCCTGCTGAATGTCGAGGTCCAGAGTGGTGTAGATCCGATAGCCGGAGGTGTAGAGCTCGCGGCCAAATCGGGCCTCGAGCTGCTGGCGCACGTACTCTACGAAATATTCGGCCACGCCGCTGTAGTCCGAGTGAGACGACAGAAGCAGCGGATAGGCCTTCCACCGCTCGGCCTCCTCCCCATTCAGCAGACCGTTGTCGCGCAGCAGGTTCACCACCGTGTTCCGGCGCTGCACGTTCAAATTGGGATTCCGGCGCGGGTTGTAGCGCGAAGGTGCCTTGGGGATGGCAGCGAGCGTGGCCGCCTCGGCCACGTTCAAATCCCGGACTGATTTACCGAAGTACCGCTGAGACGCAGCCTCGACACCGTACGCCCCGTTGCCCAATGGAATCTGGTTCAGGTAGATCTCGAGGATCTTGTCCTTGGGATATTTCCGCTCGATCTCCATTGCCACGTGAGCTTCGCGCAGCTTGCGTCGGAGCGATTTGTCCCTTCCGCTGATGTCCTCGTCCCAGATGTTCCGGGCGAGCTGCATCGTAATGGTGGAGAACCCCTCGGCAAACCGGAGCTGGAAAATGTTGGTCCGTATGGCTCCAAAGACCCGATACCAGTCGATCCCATTGTGCTTGTAGAAGCGCTTGTCTTCAGTAGTCAGGAAAGCGGCCTTCACGAAAGGCGACATCTCGCCCAGCGGGATGACCGTCCGTCGCTCCAATCCTAGATCGGTGATCAGCCGCCCGTCTGCGGCGTAGACCTTGGAGGCCTGATTAGGATCGTAGCCCCCCAATTCCTCGATCGAGGGACAGGTGTTGCCCGCGCAGGCCCGGCTCCAGGCAGCGGCAAGGAACGCCAGCCCAAAGGCAAAACCGGCAAGCAACCCCACCAGTAGGTTGCGCCGGCCACGGGGCGACAGCCGGAACCGCTTGAGACCTGAAAACCGGGCAGGCTTCTCGAACACGGCGCGACGATTCGGACGATTCAGGGGATCCGAGGGATCCTGTGGGTGGGTCATGTTCGCAAACTAGCCAATTGCCATGCTCGATACCAGCGGGTACCATTGGGCGCCTATGAATGAACTGTTCAAAACGTTGACGGCTCGGGGCCTGCTGCAGGACGCTACCGCTGGTCTGGACGAACGCTTGGCCCGAGGCCCGGTCACCGCGTATCTCGGCCTGGACCCTACCGCTGATTCCCTCCACGTCGGCAGCCTGGTACCAATCATGGGCGCAGCTTGGCTGCAGCAGTTCGGGCACACGCCGATTGTCCTCATTGGCGGAGGCACGGGAATGGTCGGCGACCCCAGCGGCAAGCGAAGCGAGCGGCCGGTCCTGCCGATCGAGGAGGTAGACCGGAACGCCGAGGCCATCCGCCGCCAGGTCTCCCGATTTCTCGATTTCGAGCGCTCCAAACCCAATACCGCGCGACTCCGCAACAACGCCGAGTGGCTCAGGAAGCTCCCATTGATGGAGTTTCTGCGCGACGCCGGGAAGCACCTCACGCTCGGGTTCATGCTCCAGAAAGAGAGCGTTCGGAGCCGCCTGGAGACGGGGATCAGCTATACCGAGTTCAGCTACATGGCCATCCAGGCCTACGATTTCTGGCATCTCTTCCGCACCGAGCGTTGCGAGCTGCAAATCGGGGGGAGCGACCAGTGGGGCAACATCACGGCCGGCATCGAGCTCATCGGAAAACGGGAAGGCCAGCAGACCTACGGTCTGGTGTTTCCGCTGGTCACCACGACTTCGGGAGCCAAGTTTGGCAAGAGCGAAAGCGGCAACATCTGGCTCGATCCGGCCAAAACCAGTCCCTACCAGTTCTATCAGTTCTGGATCAACACCGAGGACCGCGACGCGGAGCGCTACCTCAAGCTCTTTACGTTCCTCCCACTCGATGAGATCTCCAACACGCTGACCGAACACGCGCGAGATCCCGGAAAACGTGTGGCGCAGCGGCTCCTAGCCAGGGATGTCACGGCGCGGGTGCATGGCGACGCCGCGGCTGAGGAGGCCATCCGCACCAGCGCGGCTCTCTTCGGCGGAAGGGGTTGGATCGGAAGCGAGCGCGGTGGTGAAGCAGGGCCGGA
>JAICPP010000073.1 GCA_025929805.1 Gemmatimonadales bacterium
AAAGTCACTCTCGGCTTTTTTGCGATCGTGAGCCTCGTGGCGCTCTGGCTGGAGCGATACCTCCTGGTCATGCCCTCGGTATCCGTACTCCCCGGCCCGGTCTTCCACCGGCACGAGGCCGGACCGACCCTTCTCTTTGCGGGACTCTTCCTGCTTACCTATGCGTTGTTCGGACGGACGTTCCCCATGCTCTCGCCCCGGCTGGCGGAAATAACCCTCGACCGGGAGCGGGGGCACGCCGTGGCGGCGGCGGAGTTCGAGCATGACGAGGGGCCAGGAGACTATGTGCCGGAGGAGTTGCTGGAGCGGAGGAGTAGGCCGAGGTAGACGCCAGACACCAGTCGTCAGCCCCAGTGCCAAATCCGAAAATAGCTAAGCCCCCGACTGACAACCGGAGGCTTTCTATTCGGGCCTTTGCGATCTGTGACCGACGAGTGACGACACTGGGGACTGGGGTCTAGCTTCTACTTGCTCCGCATCTCCGCATTCAACCGCCGGATCATGGCCAGCAGGCTGTCGGAGGGTAGTGCGCCGGTAATCACCAGCATCCGGTCGCCGCGCTGCATGGCCATGGTGCGGTCGGCCTGTCCCGGCGGGCGCTTCGAGCGGGTGGTGTCAGTGGCGCCGCTGGAGGAAGGGTCCGGATCCGTCATTGTCCGGCGGGCCAGCAGCTGCGATACATCGCTGGTGGGTCCCTCGATAGTCCGGATCACCTCTCCCGAGGTCAGCTGCTGAGCCACCACCATGAGCGGCTGCTTCCCTTGCCGGCTTGCCTGGAGCTGCACTTGCACGACCGGCAGGCCATCGATGTGAGGCAGCTTGTCTCCGGCCTCCGCTTGGGCGCCGTCCCACGACATCGTGCGCCACACCCCGTCCAACTCGAGATCCAGGTCGGTTCGGGGAATATCGATGGACGATAATTCCAGAGTGGGCGCCGGTACGACCGGGAGCGACTCCGCCACTGCTGCGGCAGACGGGCGTTGCTGCCGGCGAGCGCGCCGGGTTGCCGGCTGGGCTGCGACAGTGCGTTTCTGCTGGGGACGGAGGATGGTGGGAGTAACGGACGGAGTGCTGACGACAGGGACGACCCGATTGGCCGGCGCGGTTGGAGTGACTGGCCGCGGCGTCAGGACATAATTCGCGGTCCAGCCCAAGCCGATTGCGCCCACTAGACTGGCGGCCCAGGCAGCCTGATGGATCCGCCGGCGCCGAGCCGAAGCCATGACCGAGGCGCGCCGACTGAGCGACTCGAAGGCCGGTGGAATTCTCCGCGGCGGCGCCAGCTTTGCGAGCAGCGCGGTCGTTCGATCGCGCAGGGCGGCGATGCCGTCTCGGGCGGCCTGGCAGTAGGGACAGACGGCCAGATGACTTTCGATCTCCACGCACTGAGAGCGGCTCAGTCCCTGGTCCAGGTAGGCGTGGAGCTCCTCCTCAGGAATGTGCCGCATGGCTGCCTTTGATTGGATGCTGTCGATCATGCGCTTCCACCAGCCGCCGCCGTGCTCGCGCCAGCGTGGTCCCCACAGCGCCCAGCGCAAGACCGGTTTGTGAAGCGATCTCGGGATAACTGAGACCGGCGTCCCAGAGAAGCAGGATTTCCCGGTCCCGGTGAGTCAGCGTACCGAGCGCCTCCTGGACCGCCGCCATTCGCTCGTCGTGCTCGACCGCGCTGTCCGGAGCGGGCTCCATGGTGGGTTGAGCGACGGGATCACCTTTCAACAATGTCAAGTGCCGCTTGCGCCGAACCGCGGCCCTGGCTTCATCGCGGGCCAGGTTTGCCGCTACCGCAAATACCCAGGCTCTGGGCTTCTCCGGACGGTGAGTCAGCGCACGCACGAAGACTTCCTGGGCCAGATCTTCGGCGCGCTCCGCGTCCCACACCTTGCGGTAGAGGAAGCGTACCACCGCGGTGTAGGTCGTCTGGTATAGCTGCTCGAGCTCGTCCATTACTGGCGCTCCAGGAACACCGCACCGGTTAGTCCGGTCGGGTCGTCCAAGAGGACGGCGTAACTCAGGGAATTTGCACAGTTTCTCGGGTTATCCCGGCCGCATCCCCCGCCGGGCAAAGACACAACCCGGGTGAAGGCTCTGCTTCCTGGGCGGCCATTCGCTGCACAGGTCCGGCTTGGCCGGCCGGCCGTCGGCCCGGCGGCGGTTGTGCAGGCTGCATCCGACGCCGTCATCGTCCAGATAGCCGCAGGCAGAGATGATCTCGGCCTCGATGGAGTAGTCACCGGCTCGCTCCACCTTGCAGAGATACGGCGAACGCCGTGAACGCACCAGGGCCTCCAGCTTCCGCTGTCGTTTCGTGCACATGATCTCGATTTGGAGGTCCCGGCAGCAGGCGGCCCCGCGCAGGTTATCCGCGGTCCGGCAGGATGCCAGCGCACATGGATTGCCACTCTTGAGGACCGGGAGGCTTCGTGCCGGTGGTGGCAGCCTGCGTACGGCCGTGCGCCGGTTCTCCACCACCAGAAATCGATCATGCTCGAGTCGGCGGGGTTGGCTCGGTTTCCGAGGACCTGCCGGGAGCGCACCGGTAAAGCCGTGGGCGGTACACCGGACGCGAAGTCCGTCCCGCTGGAGAAACCGGCAGGGTACGTGGAGCATCGCATCCACGTACAGTTCGCCCTCGTCCTCCCAGAGATCGTAGAAGGTGATCCGTTCTGTGTGCCCGATGAGCCAAGTGGCTTCATGATCCAGCGAGGCCGTGCCCTCCTCCAGGGCACCCACCCTGAGGGTCACCGGCACGCCCCGGCACTGGGAACCAATCCCCTGGCAGGGTGGAGCCATGCTGCGTTGGGACGGAGTAGGTGTGAGACCTGTGCTCATGCAGACCCAGGCGGAGAAGATTGGCCGGCTCGGCGTAAGCTAATCCGTTGAATCTGCCGCGGCGAACACTGGGGCTCAGCCCCTCTTCCGTTTGGCACGACCCCGCTTATAGTGAAAGGGTTCACAAGGTGGGCAACCCAAAAGTTTCGGAGGCGGTGCGGCGACAATGCGGATGATTTCCATGGTGGCGGGGCTGACTCTAGTCTTAGCGGCCTGCGGTGGGGACCAAAAGACTGGAGATCAGCAGGGAACGACGGCGGCTCCTGAGCAACCTGCCCCTGCGGCCGACGCCCCGGCGGGAGAGGCTCCGGGGGCTGGTGCTGCAGGCGGCGGAGGTAAGACTCATGATGTCAATATGGTACTGGAAGGGAGCAGCTATAAGTACGTACCGGATCAGCTGACCGTCGGGTCCAATGACGTGATTCGGTATCACAACAAGAGCGGCGGTCCTCACAACGTGGCGTTCTGGACGGACAGCATTCCCAAGGGAGCTGAATCGGCCATAACCGTGCCCGAGCCGATGGCCCCGCTGTCCAGCAAGCTGGTAGTGGCACCCGATGAAGTCATCGAGGTCAAGCTAAACAACGCCCCCAAAGGCGAGTACAAATACTACTGTACCCCTCACCTGGCCCTCGGAATGAAGGCGCGGCTGACTGTGCAGTAAGAGCGGGAAGCAGTTGGTGGTAAGCGGTAGGTGGGGTGATCCAGCCGATGGACACCCCGCTTTTTTATCTTCCTCCTCCTATTCAGTGACCACCTACCGCTCACCACTTACCGCTCACCCCTAACCCTCTCCCCCAGGCCCAGCTGACCACACCCCCGACCGCCAGGCCTGCTACGGCGTCGATACCATAGTGCATTTGGCAGTAGACCACACCGACAGTCAGCAGGACGGTGGGAATCAGCAGGAGCAACCCCATCCGGCGAGAGACGCGGGCCGCAGTCAGAGTTGCAGCCAGCGCCGCCGCGACGTGAGAGGACGGGAACGCCGCGCCGTAAGAGCTGCCACTGGCGAGGGCCTCGTACACCAGGCGAGCCGGCAGATTGTCCGTAAACCAGGCCGGTGGAGGGCTGAAGGCGTAATAGGGGCCGGCCACCGGGAAAAAAATGAAAGCCAGGTAGCAGATCACAAAGGTAGTCATGACGACCAGCACAAACCGCCGCACCCCGGCGAGATCACCTCGCCACGCGAAGTACAGGGCCGGGGCAGATACGATCAAATAGTACGACAGGTAGGCTGCGTGGAGCACGGTGGACCAGAACCAGCTCGGGGCCGATCGCCAGCCTTCCTGGCTGATCTGGGTCCCGAACAGGAAGAGCTCCCACCGCTGTACCACCTGGTCGTATGCCGGCAATCCCGCATTCAGAAAATCGAGCTCGCCATAGAGCCCGGGAAGCAGGAAGAGCGGGTAGATCTCTCGTATGGTCCGTCCCACTGGCCCCAGTCCTGGCCGGGTCAGAAGGAACAAGAGTATGAGGAACAATCCGTGCGCGGTGAGCAGCCACCAGCGGACCGGTGCCGTCACTCGGAACAGGGCGGCTATCGAGACGACTCCCAGATACGCGAGCAGCAGAAGATCGACGGCCCGGAGAGAGGTCGCACGCTCCCGAACGGACGTCATCGAGGATCGGGGCAGCGCTACAGCCATCCCGCCTTCCGATACCACTGGTATGTCTCGGCGAGACCGCTGCGGAGGTCGTGTACCGGGTGCCAATCGGACTCCTGAATCAGGGGAGTCGGGTCGCCGGTCCACGCGGGCTGGAAGAATTCATTGGCCTTATCGATGGTGAGAATGGTGGTTCGCCCGGTGAGGCGGCAAGACGTCTCGGTCAGAGTGAGCAGTGCTCGACCCAGAGCGGGCGGAATCCGGATCGTCTTGACCGAGCATCCCATCGCCGAGGCAATGGCCCGGCTGAAATCGGCGCTGGTAAACACCTCCGGGTGGCATGCATTATAGGTCCGTCCGACAGTATTGTCCCTCTCCCCCACGGCCAGGAGCGCAGCCGCGAGGTCCGCTGCGTGTATGGCCGAGAGCTCCTGGGTACCGCTGCCGAATATGGGGGCCATCCCGAGCCGGGCCAGCTTGAACAGCTTCAGGACCTCGCGGTCTCGCGGTCCATATACAATAGGTGGTCGCACGATCGACCAGGATAAGCGACTGGCCCGGACAACCTGCTCCGCCTCCAGCTTGCTCCGCCCATAGGCCGTCACCGGTCGAGGCGGCTCGTTGCCCCGTAGCGGCGCGCCCCGCGGGGCTGGGCCGCCAGCAGCCAGCGACGACACCAATACGAAGCGGAGATCTCCTCGGCGTTCAGCCGCAGCCACCAGATTCCTGGTGCCTTCCCGATTGGCGCGCAAAAACTCGGCCTCGCTGCGGGCTGCCACCACTCCGGCAACGTGGTATACGATATCCTGGTTCTCGACGGCTCCCTCCAGAGCTTCGTTCTGGTGGAGATGTCCGGAGAGCACCCGCACTCGCTCGGCGCCCAGGGCCAGCGCCTTTTTCGGCGAACGGGCCAGGGCAGTCACTTCAACACCTGCTCGGACTAGGGTTTCGACCAGATGACTACCGACGAAGCCAGTGGCGCCGGTCACCAACGCCTTCATAGCTCTCGGTCGTACAGGCGGTAGGTCTTGTAGACCTTGAAGGTCATCTTCTCCAGGCCGGCGTTCATGGCGGGATTGTCCTCCAGAATCCAACCGGCTTCTCCCCAGTAGATCCCACGCTCTCCCGATCGGGTCCAGATCCAGTGGTACAGCATGGCATCCACGCCCTTGCCCTGGAAGCCAGGATGCACCCCGAGAAGGAGAATCCGGGCCCGCCGTATTCGTTTCATCTTGAGTGCCCAGAGCAGCTGCAACACCACGGGGAAGAGCCGGCCCGATCGATTCCTCCGAAAGACGACGTTGAGATCGGGCAAGGCAATACCGAAACCGATCAGCTTTCCGTCCTTTTCCGCTATCGGTACCAGCTCGGGGATCACCACCGGCTTGAATTGCTCCGCCAAATGATCGATCTCGTGCTCCGTCATCGGCACGAAGCCCCAGTTCTTCTCCCAGGCCGCGTTGTAGAGCTCCTTGATTCGTGCTACCTCGCCCTCGAAATCTTCCATGTTTAGTGAACGCAGGACGATCCCTTGCCGCTGCCGGATCAGCTCGGTGGCGCGAGCCAGGCGTTCGGGAACCGGTACGTAGTGGTCCTCACGCCCTCCCTGGTATACCCATAGGTCCTTGGCTTTGTGAAATCCCGCCCGCTCGAGCAGCCCGATGTAGTAGGGCGGATTGTGCGGCATCATGAGGGTGGGCGGGGTATCGAAACCCTCGACCAGCAACCCGCACTCGTCGTTTACCGAAAACGACGCCGGACCTCGCAGCACGTTGTGTCCCCGGGCTCGGCACCACCCGGAGGCCGCTTCCAGCAGCGCGTCGGCTACCGCCTGGTCGTCGATCGATTCGAAGAACCCGAAGAAGCCCACCCCGTCGCCGTGGGTCTCATTGTGAAGTCGGTTGCTGATCGCCGCGATACGGCCCACGGGCTCGCTGTTCCGTTCGGCGATGAAATACTCGGCTTCTCCGTGCTTGAAGAACGGGTTTTTGGTGCGAGAGAGTAGCGTAGCCACATCCCGACGCAACGGCGGGACCCAGAGAGGGTCCCGCGCGTGGAGTCTATAAGGGAGATCGATAAACCGCCTGAGATCCCGCCGCTCGCGCGTCGCTCGGACGCGCAGGCGATCGTTCAGATGACCCCCAGCTCCCGGCCTATGGTGGCGAATTGTTCCAGGGCGAAGTCGATCTGCTCGAAGGTGTGGGTGGCCATCAGGCTGGTGCGAAGCCGGCACTGGGACGGCGGAACCGCGGGCGGCGCCACCGGATTGGTGAAGACCCCGGCGTCGAAGAGACGGCGCCACATGAGAAAGGTCCGTTCCAGTGGTCCGATCAGCACCGGCACGATGGGCGTCTCGGTGGGGCCGATATCGAAACCAAGGTGCCGGAAACCATCCTGCAGTCTCCGGGTATTGGCCCACAGATGGTCCCGCCGCCAGGGCTCCCGCTGGAGCACTTCCAGGGCGGCGAGCACGCCGGCGGTGTTTGCCGGGGGTAGCGAGGCCGTAAAGATGAGCGGCCGGCTATTGTGCCGGAGATAATGGACCACACTCTCGGAAGCCGTCACGAACCCGCCGATCGATGCCAGGGATTTCGAGAAAGTTCCTGCGATGATGTCGACTTCGTCGGTCATTCCGAAGTGGGCGGCGGTCCCATCGCCGTTGGGCCCCAGCACGCCGAGAGCATGGGCGTCGTCCAGCGCCAGGGCCACGCCGTATCTCCGGGCAATCCGGGAGAGCCCCGGCACATCGGCGATGTTTCCTTCCATCGAGTACACGCCGTCGACCACGATCATGGCTCCTCGGCCGACTCCATTCCGCTCCAGCCGGCGCTCCAGGTTGGCCAGATCTCCATGGTTGAAGCGCTCGGTCTCACCATATGAGAGCTTGGCGCCGTCTACGATGGACGCATGATCGAGCTTATCCAGATAGACCACGTCGCCCCGGCCGACCAAACCCGAAATGAGTCCGAGGTTGGCAGAGTAGCCGGTCGAGAACACCAGGCAGGCCTCCTTGCCCAGGAATTCCGCCAGCGCGCTTTCCAGCTGCTCGTGAAGGTCGAGGGTTCCGTTCAGGAACCGGCTGCCGGTGCATCCGGATCCGTAGCGGCTGAGGGCCCGGGACGCGGCCTCGAGGACCTTTGGGTGGTGGGTCAGCCCCAGGTAGTTGTTGGAGCCGAGCATGATCCGCTTCTGACCGTCAATAACGACGACGGTGTCCTCCGATTCGGAGATCGGATTGAAGTACGGATAGAGTCCAACTGCCTGCAACTCGCGCGCTTTGGTGAACTGCCTGCATTTCTCGAACAGCGCGACCTGCTGGAGCTCTTGAGTGTCCACGTTCCCTCGGCAGGAAGAGGAGGTCGAGGATGACCACATCACTATGTAGCTGAATGGCTCAAACTAGTGATGCGGGGTGGAGGGCACAAGCCAGCATTTGCACGTCCCCGACCCGGCTTTGTACTCGCGCACTAACGGCGCCGTCTGGACCGAAAGGAACATACGATTAGTTTACCCGCGTCCTTTTCCCCAGGTGCAGATTGCTGCTCGCTGTGTCCCGCTGTGTGACGGTAGCGTGCGCTCTTTGGCTGCTCGCTCCGCCCGCAGTCCAGGCCCAGTACCCCCGGGGCCGCAGGGGACACTTCGAGGTTCACGGCCTCGATTTCCGCCCCCAGGGGGCCTGGCGAAACCGGGTGGCGCGCATCCGCTCGGCTCGACGCGAGTTGCTTCGGGCCGGCGCGCTGGGACCGCTGAATATCTCGGGGGCCACTGCTGCTCCAGGCCTGCGGGTCGCGGGCCAGGTCATTATTCCAGTAGTTCCGATCGCTTTTCCCAACGCTCAGCCGCCGTACCCAGCCAGCCGCTACGAGGAGCTGTTCTTCAGCTCACCGGGACCTGGCCAGCCCTACAGTCTGAAGACCTTCTACGAGGAGCTTTCCAACCACAATCTCACGGTGACCGGGCGGGTATTTCCCTGGGTGACTGCCGACTCGGTCGACGCCTACTACGAGGATGGGTGTAACGGCATTGGCGTGCTCGCGCCCTGCCCCCAGCGGACGGTCAGCCGATTCGGTCAACTGCTGCTCCGCGTGCTGGACCTGGTCTCCCAGGCAGAAGAACCGCAGACCGCCTGGAGCGAGTTCGACAACGATGGGCCCGATGGCCGACCCAATTCAGGCGACGATGACGGCTTTGTCGACTTCGTCACCTTTCTCCACTCCACTCGCGACGGGGCCTGCCCCAACTCGCCTCACATCTGGGCTCACCGGTTTGTTATCCGAGCCTGGAACGGAGGTTCCCCCTACGTCACTCGGACCCCCTGGACCGGGCACCCGGGGCAATTTCTCAAGATTGATGACTACATCATGCAGAGCGGGGTTGGAGGCACTACCGCCTGCGATGCCGGCTCCCTGATGCCCATCGGGACTGTGGCCCATGAGACTGGCCACGCCTTCGGATTACCCGATCTGTACGACACCGACCTGAGCGATCCCGGCGCGACGCAGGGTATCGGAGAGTGGGGTCTTATGGGAAGCGGGAACTACGCCCGACCCTACAGCCCGGCGCGGTTCGAGGCCTGGTCCTTGTTCGAGCTGGGGTGGATCACCGTGGATACCCTGAGCTCAGGACGAGAAGTACGCTTGAGCCCTGTCGCGAGCTCCGATACGGCGCTGTATCTGGCCGTAGCCGGGACTGACGAGTTCTACCTGTTCGAGAATCGCCAAGCTGAGGAGAGTGATTCCGCACAGATGAACCCGGCATTTGGGGAACGGCAGAAATCGCCCGGCCTTCTGGTGTGGCACATCGATCAGGGGCAGATCGACGCCCACGGATTTGATGGAGACAACCGGGTGAACGCCGGGCCGGTTCACGGGGTTGCACTGGTCCAGGCCGATGGGCGGGATGATTTGAGGCAGCCAGGTGGCCGAAATCGTGGGGACAAGGGCGATGCATTCCCGGGTTCGACCGGGAATGGCTCGCTCTGCCGGACCACGCAACCCGGGGCAAACGACAATCAGGCCCGCTTTGCCCGGTTCTGCCTCGAGGGAATTACCCAGGTGACGCCGGGTGGTAGTGTGGCGTTTCGGTATATCTCCTACCACTCGGTCTTCGCCGCAGATCACGAGGGAGCTCGAATCAGAGTAAATGGATCCCTGGTGAATCGACTGGAACGGTTGTTCGACCCCGGAACCCGAATCGAGCTGTCCATCGATTCGAGCCAGGTTGATGGGTCCGCCCGCACTCAATTCAACTTCCTGGCCTGGAGTAATGGAGGCGCGCGGGTTCACAGCGTTGTCGCAGGGGAAGAGCCGGATACGATCCTGGCCCAGGTCGCGGTAGCCCATCGGCTACGCATGAACGTGCACGGCGCGCCCCTCACTGCGATCACATCTGGGGTGATGGGCGACTTCAACACCGGAATGTATTTAGCAGAGGGTGCTCAGGTTGCCCTCAAGGCCGCACCCCAAACGGGTGCCGTGTTTGCTGGTTGGAGCGGGGACACAACCGCGTCGGCCGACACATTGACACTCCTGATGCACCGTCCCTTCGATCTCACGGCAAACTACGTGGCGGTCCAGCTGGTCGAAATGCGCAGCGCGGCCGATGCGCTCTTTGGTGCCGTCAGCCTGTCTTCCGAGGAAGCGGCTTATCTGGACGCGGTGGGCAATCGCAACGGTGTCTATGATCTGGGTGATTTCCTGGCAGCCTCGGAGCGTTCCGCGAATTCCGCAGCAACGACGACAGTGCACCCATCGGCGCGAGCCTTCCGGTGAGCCAGGGCTCTCACCTGCTGCGCTGGGCTTTGGCGCTGAGCCTGGGTGGCTGTTCGGCGGAGCCCTCGGCGCCAACAGCCGCGGTCCTGAATCTTCAGTTTACTACACCAGCCGACGATGACGGTGCTGTACTGCTCACGATTTCGGGGGGCCCCGTGGACTCGGTCGAAGCCCCCGGGTTTCTCCTGCACTTGGACCGCCGCCAAGCCAATACGACCAGAGTAATTGTGCTGGGAGATATCGAGCCGGGAAGGCTCGCCCGAATCCACATACCGGACGAACGGCAGACCCCCCGATACACCGTAGAAATCAACCAGGTAGCCGCACGCGGTTCCTACGCTCAGAGGAGCCCTGCGGCATATGGGCTAACCCTCACGCCCTGAATCGCATCGCTTGACTTGATGAACCCGGGAGTCGAGGTTCCCCCTATGAAGGCCCGTCGAAACTTTTTCCGTTCCCTGGCTGCTGCAGCGGCAGGCCTGCTGGTATCCCGCACGGAACGATTGCTTGCGGCTACCTCCCTGGCCACTGAGGTCGAAGACCCCCAAGTCCCCAACCAGAAGATCGCCCAAATTCTGAAGGAGCTTTTCGGAAACCGGCCGATCCGCAAAGGTCATGTTGCTCTGGATATGCCCCTCGTGGCGGAGGATGGACGAGTGGTCCCGGTCTTCATCGAGAGCGATCTGCCCATGGGGCCTGAGCAGTATGTGAAGGGGGTGCACCTCATCGTGGATCACAACCCCGATCCGCACCTGGCCGCTTTCCATCTCACTCCAGCACTGGGAGCGGTTTCGATCTCCACCCGTATCAAGATGAAGCGAACCACGTGGGTTCGGGCCATCGTGGAGACCAGCACGGGCGAGGTGTGGGCGGACTACGCCCGAGTGGCCGTTACTCTCAATGGATGTGGATGATGACCAGTGACATTGGCGATGCCAGAATCCGGATCCCCGATCAGATCAAACGCGGCGAGCTGATCACAGTCAACGCCATCATTTCGCATCCAATGGATACCGGGTTCTTTCGGACCGCGGAGGGAGATCCCATCCCGGCCTATTTCATCAAGGACGTGGTGGTCACTTACGGGAACCAGGAGGTAGCCCGATTCGAATGGACCTCCGGCGTCAGTCGTGATCCGGTGGTGAGCTTCACCTTGAAGGTCGACAAGGAGGCGCCGCTCACCATGGTGTGGACCGACAATAAAGGCGCCGTTTTCAAGCAGTCCATCAACGTCGCCTTCGTGTCCGCCTGACCCTTCGTATCGCCGCCATCCTGCTCATTGCGGGGCTCCTGGTGAGCTTCGCTGCTTCTCCCCAACCCGAGCCTGTCCTTCGGCGTCTCGCACCTGGGGTGTACGCTGCACTGGGCGACACGGGGCGCGGCTCCGAAGGCAGGCCCAACGCGGGTTTCGTGGTTACCAGCGTTGGGGTCGTCGTCATCGACGCACTCGCGAGCCCCCAACAGGGAAGGGCCCTGGTCCGGGCAATCCGCCGAGTGACCGATCAGCCGATCACATGGCTGGTCCTGACCCACCATCATCCGGACCATCATTTTGGCGCTGTGGTTTTCCGGCGGCTTGGTGCCAAGGTACTTGCCCACCCCGACCGCCGCGTGCTTGCCTCCGAGGCCGGCGAGGACGCGTTGATTGCCGACTGGGTGCGAGTGGTGGGCCTCGACGCCATGCGCGGCTTTGAGTTTGCCAACAAGCCTGACGTTCCTGTGCGCAGCACGGACACTCTCCACCTGGGAGAACACGAGCTCGTGATCGCCCACCCCGGGGCCGCGCACTCGGCAGGAGACCTGCTGGTCTGGCTGCCAAAGGAGCGAGTTCTGTTCGCCGGGGATATCCTCATCGAGGATGGCGTCACCATGATCGTTGACGGTAGCTCTGGTGAGCTGCTCGAGGCGCTCGCGGACATAGAGCGGTTGCGGCCCAGCACCCTGGTCCCAGGCCATGGGGCTATTCCCCGCCAGCCACTTGAGCTGGTGGCGCAGACTCGTTCCTATGTCATGGGCCTTCGCGGCGAAATGAGGGCGGCGATCGAGCGCGGGATGCCCATGGGGCGGGCACTCCGCGGACTGCCTCCGGCAGACCAGACTCGGCCGGTATCCTTGAACTCGAGACGCCGCCGCAACGCCGTGCGGGTGTATCTGGAGGAAGAGAGGATCTACATGGGGTTGGACTCCGCCCAATGAAAGGAAGCAGGGCAGTGCTCCTGCTGCTCGGCTTCGCACTCTCGTGTGGACCGGCCCACCACCGGCAGACCGGTGGTTCACCCGAGGTGAGTTCGGGCGCGAGGCTTCCGCAGCTGGTGTCTACTGATGAGCTTGCCCGTTGGCAGAAGGATCGTGCGTTCGGCCTCGTCGACGTGAGGGCCGACGTCGCTGCCTACTTGAAGGGTCATCTTCCCGGAGCGGTGTATCTCAATCCCGAAACCGTCCGCGCCAGCGAAGGTGGAATACCCGCACAGCTGCTGAGTGGACGATCCTATAGCGAGTTGTTCTCCCGCCTCGGGCTGAGCCTCGATCAGCCCGTCGTCATCTACAGCGCCGGAGAGACCCGGAACATCGACGCCACTTTCCTGGCATGGCTGCTCGCTGGATTTGGGCATTCGCGGGTGCATGTACTGAACGGCGGCTACTTCAAGTGGCAGTTGGAGCAGCGCCCGATCGCTCGGCAGTATCCACGGGTGCGTCAGGTGGACTTCCCGGACTCATTCCAACCAGAACGCGCATCATTGGATGAAGTCCGGCAGGCCGTTACGGACGGCACTGCCATTCTGGTCGATGCCAGACCTCCCGAACAGTACGCCGGCCAAGCCGGCTCTCAGATGCGCCGGGGCCACATTCCCGGAGCGATCAACCATTATTGGCAGGATGACCTGATGCAGGAAGGCTTCGGCCGGGTCTGGAAGCCCGCGTCCGAGCTGCGGAGATCCTATGCAAGCCAGGGAATTACCCCCGACCGTAACATCATCGCGTACTGCAACAGCGCCAGCGAGGCCAGCCACGTCCACTTTACCCTTCGCTACCTGTTAGGTTATCCCCGGGTGCGGATCTATGTTGGCTCATGGACGGAATGGGCGGAGCGGGTTGAGCTCCCGGTAGAAACGGGCAACGGTGTGCAGGTTCAGGAAAACGTAAGCGGTAAGC
>JAICPP010000241.1 GCA_025929805.1 Gemmatimonadales bacterium
ACCGAGTCTCCTCGATGCGGCCCTGGTCGCGCTGGTTGCCAGCGCCCTGGTCGGGGCGGCTACTCCAATTCACGGCCTGCTGTTCCAAGTGCACGAGCATGGCCACCACGACCAGGACCTCCCGCTCCTGGTCCACGTCACCCTCGACGCCGTGCAGGGGCTGGCCGCCAACTTACCACTGGCCGGGCTCGTCGCCATGCTGCTGCGCCTGGCCCCTTCGGCGCGGAATGGTGCCCGCGTCCATCCTGGCGTTCGTCACAAGCAAGCCGGTCGCGACGGTCAGCCCGCGCCACCACGTTCTCTTACACACGAGGAAGGAGCAAAGTAGCGTGAACAGGCAGACACGATTTACTCGTCGGAATTTCTTGAAGATGAGCGCGGCCGGCGCGGGGACACTCGCGTTGGCAGGAGCGGGATCAGCGGGCCTGGGGCTCGTGCCGCTTGGGGACCGCAGGGCGAGCGCTGATAGCACCGTCATCGAGGTCTTTTCCACCAGCCCGCTGATCCTCAGTCCCTTCACCGATCCGCTTCCCATCCCGAAGGCGCTGGCCCCGGTGCCCCGCTCGGTCTTCAGCAGCTGGAGTAGACCGCCGGGACCGGGAATCGGTCAGCAGGACTCGGATGGCGGGACCCATCAACTCTGGACGAGTAGGCTGGGGCTGCCGGACCCGATTGTCTACCAGATCAAGTTGGAGGTGAGCAGCCATCGCTTCACCTCATCAAGGGTGCTCCCGATCGACGAGGACGGCAAGCCGGTCGTCCCGCCGCGAGGTGCAGGGATCATCCTGAGCCGTGATGGGACGGCGTTCCTACCGGAAAGCACCATCCACGGATTCAACGGACAGTTCCCGGGCCCCATGATCAACGCCGAGTACGGGAAACCCGTCCTCGTCCGCTTCGAGAATCACCTGGACGAGAATCCGAGATCTTTGGATCGCCAAGACTTCGGGAGCCCCAACTTGGAGTTTCTGACGCACCTCCACAACAGCCATACGGCGCCGGAGAGTGATGGCAACCCCCATCATCGGCCCCAAGGTTACTTGCCCGGGCAGTTTGTCGACAATCTGTACCTGAACCATCCCCCCGACGGGGACGACCGGGAGAAGCAGTCCTTCTGGTGGTTCCATGACCATTTCCACGGCCACACCTCGTCCGACGTCTACAAGGGCCTGGCAGGGCTGTACCCGATCTACGACCCCAAGTTCAGCCTGGACATAGGGGACGAGACCAGGGGACTGCGGCTACCCGGCGTGCGGACGAACAACCCGGACGGCTCGTTCGATGTCGAGTTCGACATCCCGCTCGCCTTCTTTGACGCCCGTCTGGATGATGGGGTGACGCCGCACAAGGACTTCCATAACGGCAACGGCGAGACCCACCCGGAGTGGTGGGGCAAGACCTTCTTCCGCCACTTCCCCAACCTCGGCTTCGTGGGCGACATCTTCACGGTGAACGGCACCGCCTACCCAGTGCTCGAGGTTAAGCGGCGGAAGTATCGCTTCCGGTTCCTGGATGCCTCGGTCTCACGAATCTACGAGTTCAAGCTCATGAGTTCGACCCAGGGACCGAGGGCAGCAAGGGATCTGGGATTCAAGGACGACGAGTTGCAGGGGCAGTACCGCATTCCCGACGGGCAGCAGAGCATGCGGTTCGTCCAGATTGCGAGCGAGGGCGGCCTTCTGCCGATCTCAATCGTGCGCGACTCCTTTGAGCTCTGGCCGGCCAGCCGGCGGGAGTTCATCGTCGACTTCACCACGTATATGGACGGGAGCCCGACCAAGAAGGGCGACGTCATCTACCTCACCAACGTCATGAAGATGACGGACGGCCGGATGTGGGACTCGCCCGACCCGGACTATAAGGTCCCGGTCCTGAAGATCGTCATCGGGGATGATGCGCCCGACAACAGCCAGATCCCCGCAAGGCTGCGCGAGGCGCTACCCATACCTGCGAACTGGCAGAGCCTGCCGAGGCGCACATTCGAGATCGAGCGTGGTGGTTCAAGCTCCTCCCCGGAGGACGAGTGGCTGATCAATGGCCAGCCCTTCGACCACACCGTCTCGCTCGCGAACCCGAAGCTGGGTTCCGCCGAGGTGTGGGAGATCAAGAACGGCGGCGGCGGCTGGGTGCACCCGATCCACATCCACCAGGAACAGCACCACGTCATCAGTCGGAATGGAAATCCCGCGCCGGACGCGAGGCACCCGGACGATATCGGCAGGGAGGACATTGTCTCGCTCGACCCCGGCGAGTCGGTGCTGATCTTCCGGCAGTTCAGGACCTTCGTGGGCAAGTACGTCGCGCACTGCCACAACCTGACGCACGAAGACCACGCGATGATGTTCGGGTGGCAGATCGACCCGAGTGGTCCAGAGCAAAGCCCGTCTCCAACGCCCCATCCATCACCAAGTCCGCAGCCAAGCCCCTCTCCAACGCCTAGCCCATCACCGAGTCCGCGACAAAGCCAGTCTCCAACACCCAGGCCATCACGGAGTCCACGGCAAAGCCAGTCTCCAACACCCAGGCCATCACCGAGGAATGAACCCGATTCCCCTCGACCGCGGCGCGAGCGACGGTAAGTGGGCAGCGTGCGGGGGCAAGAGCAATGGGTGGCCGGCCTCCCGCACCACCCCGGCCATCCATCGAATTGATGTGGCATCCGGTCTTTTTAACAGCTGAACTGACCTCGCTCCACAGGGTGCATGTCCTTCACCGGCATGCACCCTGTCACCGTTCGTCTAGAGAAAGCCGGATTCCTGGTCATGAGGGAAGCCAAAGAGAAGGCCAAGGGAAGCCGAATCGTCTAGTCTCACGGCACCACGAGAGTTTAACGCGGGACGATCGGTGACACGGAGCAACCGTTTTCGGACCTGAGCCCACCGTGTCTACAGACCGTCCACCGGTCGGCCCACACTAAGCCGGCTCGCCGCAAGTCGGATGGGGGAAGGGAGGCAAGGGTGTCCGCATGAGCCGGTATCGCGCACCGCCCTGATCCAGACAGCGATCGGTTTTGGCAGAGCGAGAGGACAGGCGGCGAAAGCGATCAGGAATACGAATCTCGTTCGGCCACCGGTGCGCGACGACGAATCACGGAGCGCGAAGGGATCGAATGTGACATCGGGTAGCGAGGCAGGCTCGCTACGGAGCGAGAAGCACTCCTGGCTCGACGGCCGCAGAGTGCTCTCTTCAGATAGCTGGAGACAGAGATGCAAGCGCGACATACGAACACCAAGGAACAGGGCCCGACCCGCTCGCCGGGTCGTACCCGATCGGGTCCGAAGCGAGGTCGGGTTGCCAGCCTCGCTGGCCTGCTCGCGATGCTGGCGACGCTCGTCTCGATGATGGCGTTCGCCCTGCCCGCAGCTGCGGCGACGGCATCCGCCTACGCACTCAACCTGACGAGCCCGGCGGGCAGTGTTTGGATGGGTGACGACCCGGCCACCCCCGCCCTTGAGGGGCACCAGTGGGTCAGCGACCACCTCTTCGGCTTCTGCCGCCTCGACGGCCCGGCCGCCGACGGCACCTTCGCCATCAACGCGGACACCTGTAACTCGGCGGCAGTCTCCCCCGGCCAGCCGAGCTTCGACGCGGCCAACAACGTCGTCTACGTGCCGGACAACTCCTCCAAGAGCCAGGGGGTCTGGCGGCTGACCTTCAACCCGGCCACCCAGACGGTCGGCAGCCCGATCCTGCTCGGGAGCGGCAGCCTTGGGGTTGACCGCGCCAGCAGCACCGCCCTCGATTCCGCTGGACGGCTCTACGTCAGCTTCATCAAGAGCGGCAACATCAAGCGGATCGACGCCCCGCGCACCAATCCGGGAGCTCCGGCCGTCGTGATCGGCACCTCCTCCGACGGCGGTGGTGTCTCGGGGATCGCCTTCGTCGGCCCCGACCTCTACCTGGCTGAGGAGACCGGCTTGACCGTCATCGCCGATCCGGTTACCAATGGGTGCACCGGCTGCGCTGGCAACCCGACCGACCTCACCGTCTCGATCGGGCTGACAGCGATCACCTCGAACGGGAGCGACACGCTCTATGCGGCCGACACCAACCGGGTGCTGCGCTACATTCCGAGCACCGGTGCGGTCGATCTCTACGCCACCCAGGGGACGCTCCCGGATAGCTCACAGGTCTCCTTTGCCCCGATCAGCAGCCTCGGGCTCGACCCGGCCGGTAACCTCTA
>JAICPP010000152.1 GCA_025929805.1 Gemmatimonadales bacterium
GCCGCGGCTGCCGGCGGCGGGGCGGGAGCCGGCTTGGCTGGGGCGGCCTGGACGACCGGCTCGTCCTGAGTCCGCGTCAACTGCTGGAGCTCCGTCTTCTTAGCCATCACGGCCTCCTGCTCCGACCGGGACACGTCGCTGGGAGCCCCGCTGCCCATAATCATCATCGCCCGCTCCTGCGCCATGGCGAACTCGCCCGCGCCTAGGCCCGAGGCCTTGACCGCTGCCTGGTCGGCGCGAATGTCGACGGCACGCTGCGCTTCGTAGTAATCCTTGGGCTGCTCCGGCTTCTTGACGACGCAGCTGGGCCCGCCCTGCAGCAGCATCGAAGAGTCCTGATAGATCTCCATGGTCTTGTAGTCCTGCTTGCTCTGCGCGGCGATCATCTTCTCGTTGAGCGCGTTCACTTTGTCGAGCAGCTTGGGATTCTCGCCCGCCTTTTGGATGAACGCCTGTTTTCCCGCCTCGCATTTGGGCTGAGCCTCGGCGTACGCCAATTGCGCCTTCTTGTATCGCCCATACGGGGTGTCCTCCTTGGCGGCGGCGTCCCGTTCGGCCTTGCCGGCCTTGAGCCCAGTGATCAGCTGGCTCACGACGTCGGCGGTGAGCACCACGGTGCCGCCTTGCGCCGCGGGATCTGCCGGGGCCGGAGCCGCCCTGGACTGATCACCCCGGCCTTCTCCTTTCTTGAGCTTGTTCTTGAGCCCGCCGAACTGTGCCGAGGCGGGTGTCGTGATCATGAGTGCCGCGAGGGTAGCAACGAGGAGCCGGGTAATGCACATAGTCTCTCCTAAGCAGTGTCACTGGCGAGCAAGTCGCCCGCACGGACCCCATACCGGTAATTCTTAGAGCAAGAACGTACTGGGGGAGCCCAAATGTGGCTGCGAGAGGGCGTAGTCGCCAGTTGCCAGCACCCAGTCATCGGTTCTCCGGTTAGAACCACGTAGCATTCGGCTGGCATCAGTCGACCGACGACTGTTAACTGGCATCTAGATCTGGCGACTGACGACTCGCGACTGGATGCGATAGAGGTACGCTACCAGGATACCCAGCAGCACCAGCAGGATGGTGGCGTATATGATCTGTTTCGCCACCAGTGCCCCCGGCATGGGCTGCACCACGTAGTAGATCAGGTAGATCGGCACCACGATCAACAGTGCCGCCGCCAGGCCGAAGCGGGCACCCTGAGCGGGCCAGGGTCTACTCTCGACCCCCCGCGAGTAAATCCACACGAAAGCGCCGGCCAAGATGACGTGGGCCAGCAACATCCACGGGAAGTAGCGTTGCGAGTCGGCCTCGGGCCGGAAGAGGTGAGGCAGCCCCGCGTAGTCATTGCCCAGCAGGGCGCCGTGCACTACGAAGTCGCCCAGCATCCATGCGATAAACACGACGATCCAGGCGATCAGAAATCTCCGGTTCATGATCCCTCACATGTGGCTGAAGCGATCAGCAGCTAAGGAAAGCTGGTGTCGAATGTCGGGACGCTTTTCCTGCTGGGCAAGGGTGAGCTGCATCACGGGTCCAACCTGCTCCCCGCGTCAGGTTGGCACTGGGAGGAGGATATGGCCATGGCAATTACCTGGCGGAAGGACATTGACAAGGCGCTGGACGACGGCCGCGCCGATAAACGCCATCTGCTACTGGATTTCAGCGCCGCCCCGATGTGAAGCGGATGCGCTCGGCTGGATGCCGAGGTGTATCCCGATGAACGGGTAGTGCGATTCGTCCAGGACAACTTCTTTCCGGCACGGGTCCACGTGAAGGAGCAGTCGGAGGACTACCGCCGGTTCGCCCAGCGCTTCGGCGTCCAGTGGACGCCGACCTTGCTGGTGATCGATCCCGAAGGAACCGAGCGACACCGGATCGAGGGCTTCCTACCGGCCGACGATCTCATCGCCCAGTTGCTGCTGGGGCTGGGCCACTCGGCGTTCGCACGGGAGCGTTGGGAGGAGGCGGAACGGCGCTTCCGCGAGGTGGTCGATCGGTTCCCCAACTCGGAAGCGGCACCCGAAGCCCTGTACTGGGCCGGGGTAGCCCGCTACAAGGGGAAGGGAGATGCGGCTGCGCTGGCGGAAACGGGTCGGGAGTTTACCAAGCGCTATCAGACCAGCAGCTGGGCCAAGAAGGCGTCGGTCTGGGCCGGCTAGCGTCGAGGTCGCTGCCGGAAACCTCGCGCGACGTCGGCTACTGAGGACGTGCTCTGAAAGGTGCCGATCTCACCCTCGGCGACCACCAGTTCCTCGCAGCGCTGGTCCAGTGCGATGTAGTCGTCTCCCCAGGTCCGAAGAAAAGCGGCCCACGCTTCTGCGCTGTCCCAACAATCAATGGTGAGAAATACATTCGGGTGGGTTGCGGACTGGAGTAGCTCGGTGCCGAGAAACCCGGTCTCGCGACGAAAGAGCACTGCCCAGGCTCCCTCTGGTCCGTAGAACTCCCGGAACTCGTCGGCCTTGTGAGAAGCCACTCGAAACTGCCAGATCCGGACGAACAAATCTCTATCGCTCCTGGTCCCGTCGCGGCCTTGGGTTGAAGATATCATGGGCACCCTTTGTCGAAGATGATCTGCCAGCTGCCGTCCGGCTCCCGCCGCCAAATTGAGCTGAAGTTGCCGATTTTTTTGCCCGCCGGGTCGAAGACCGGTCCGTTGCTGATGGCAAGATGGCCGGAGGGGAGTACCTCGATCACGTCCGGCTTCCAGGAGAATGGCGCAGCCGGCTTTTCGAAATAACGCCGCCATCCCTCGATCACTGCCCGCTTTCCCCGCATGACAACAGTGTCGCTGAAGAAGATCGCCTCGGAGGACACGTGTGATGCAAAGGCCTCGAGGTCGCGCTGGGCCATACTGGCGGCAAAGCTGCTCTCGGCGGCGAAGACCTGCCGTTTGAGAGCAGCGGCGGGTATTTGGGCGAGCAGGGAAGGGGGAATGGTCATCAGGGCTATCGTAGCCCGGAGTATCGAAGGCTTCATCTAGTGAATTCCACGATAGAGTTGTGAATCCCTACGGAGTTCGGAAGAGATCGGTTTAGCGGCGGGACGACTTCGTTCGATTCTTGGGCTTCTTCTTGGATCCTGCTGTCGTTTTCCTTCGGGGGCGGGAACCCGAGCGGGCGTTAGCGCTCTTCTTCTTACGTCCCTTCGTGCCCCGTTTGGGCGTACGCCTTACCCGCTCGGGCAGCCGGGCGCTCCCGGTCTCCCGGTTCCACTCCTCGAAGGTCTCCGGCGAGATCTCACCCTTGACCAGCAGCTCGGCGAATTTGCGGCGCTGGGCCTGGCTCTTGAATGGCATGCGAGGATCTTAACTACACCCGATCCACCGTGGGCACGGCAGGAACCGTGGGTCGGCACTACCTATCACGGTCACAGGAATTCGCATCCATCAGACCGCTACGGCGGCCCCGTGTTCTATCCGCGTGCCCAGCACCTCCAGGAACTTGGCCAGCCAGGCGGGATGGGCGGGCCAGGCAGGGGCGGTAACCAGGCTTCCATCAGCGATCGCTTCGTTCACGGGAGTATCGATCCAGCGGCCGCCAGCCAATTTCACTTCCGGCGCGCAGGCCGGATATCCAGTGACTTCCTTTCCACGGACCACGTTGGCGGCGGCCAGGAGCTGCAATCCGTGGCAGATTGCTGCGATCGGCTTGCCGCTGCTGTGGAAGTGCCGGACGATGTCCACTACCCGCTGGTTGAGCCGGATGTATTCCGGAGCGCGGCCACCGGGTACTACCAAGGCGTCGTAGTCCTGCTCCTGAACCTCATCGAAGCTGGCGTTCAAGGTGAAGTTGTGGCCCCGCTTTTCGGTATAGGTCTGATCCCCTTCAAAGTCGTGGATGGCGGTTCGGATGGACTGGCCATCCTTCTTGCCGGGACAGACCGCATGAACCGTGAGCCCTACCGTTTGGAGCGCCTGAAAGGGGACCATCACTTCGTAATCCTCCACGAAGTCACCCACCAGCATCAGAACTTTCTTCGTCATCTTGTCCTCCGCGGGCTTTGTGTCACCCTGTGGTTCTATGCTCATCTGGAAAGTTGGTAATCTCCGGGACACCGCCAGGTGTTGATCCCCTCCCGATTCCAGGATCCCTTGCAGCTCCCTTTTCCTTTCAAGTTACCCAGTTTGCCGGTGCCGCCGGCGTAGGTCCAGCTCCACTCCGCGCTTTGGGGTTTCCCGTCCTTAAAGTTGCCGGTGCCCTGGTAACGGTAATGGACGGTGTCTCCGCTGGACATGACATCGGAAAAGACGCCATGGAAGCGCGAGGTGTTACCAATGAGCTCGTCAAACTGAACCGCCATGCCGCCGGTGGCCCGATTCCCGGCAATCTCGAATGGCCTAGTCCAGGTACAGCGAACCCGGGCGAGAGCGAAGAGATGCCCCGGTCGGTCTCCTACGGGAATGGCATGCGTGCTGTCGGGTCTGGTGCAGCTCCCTTGGCCGGTCAGCCGCTGGGCGGCAAGCTCGGGGGCTGCAATGAGGGATGCGGCGAACAGGAACGAATAAGCGCGCATACCGTCCTCCGCTGCGAATTTCGTATCAGCCAGTTCTCAACTGCCATACCCAATGCCTTCAGTGCCGCTCCGCCCGCTCGCCGGTCTGCTCCTAGTGTTCCCCCGCCTCCCACTTGATGATCTTCAGATCCTTCACCGATATCGAGTAGAACACCGGCACCAAGATGAGGGTGATCACGGTGGCCACTGTGAGCCCGCCGATCTGGGCATAGCAGAGTGGCTCCCACAACGGGCCCCCGTGCAGCGCCAGCGGCACCAGGGCGAACACCGTGGCGCCCACGGTTATCAGCACGGGACGCAGCCGGAGTATTCCTGCGTCGAGCAGCGCCTCTTCCAGCCCCTCGCCTTTTTCCCGGGCCTCCTCGATGAAGTCGAAGAGCACGATGACGTGGCTCACGATCACGCCCACCAGGCTCACCACGCCCAGAAACGCCATGAAGCCGAACGGCGCACCCATGATCCAGAGCGCGATGATGGCGCCCACCATGCCGTAGGGAATTGCACCGAAGACCAGAAATGGCTTGATGGCGTTCTGGAACTGCACCGCCAGCGCGATGAAGATCAGCGCCACCGAGGTCCCCAGCACGATGACCAGCTCGAGGAACCCTTCCTCCTGCTTCTCCTGCTCCCCCGCGACCTTGTACTTCACGCCCAGGGGCAGATTGGCGGCGAAGCTGTCCAGCGCGGGCTTCGAGGCCAGGAACACTTCGGACGACAGCACGCCTTCCTTGGGGTAAGCGCCGATCGTGATGGTCCGGAACTGATCGCGCCGGTTGATCTTCTCGGGCCGCATCCCGGTCGACAGCGACGCGATCTGCTGCAGCGGTATCTTGGAGCTGCCCTGGTTGCTGTACACGTAGAGATTCCGCAGATCGCCCAGCTGCGCCCGCTCCTCCATCCGGAGACGAGCGACGACTGGGATGACGTTGTTCCCTTCATAGAGCGACGTCATCCGATAGCCGTTGAGCCCCACGGCCGTGCTAGTGGCGACGTCGGCGTTGGTGAGGCCGGCCATACTGGCCCTATTGGGATCGATGGTCACGTCTACCGCGAAGCTCTGCGCCCCCCAGTCGTCCTCGACCCGTGCGACGAGCGAGTTCCTCCGAAAGATGTCGGCCGCCTGGGCGCCCAACGCACGCAACGTCGGGATGTGATCCCCGCTCAGCCGGATCGCGACCGGCGTCCCCACGACCGGCCCGAGCTCCAGCTCCTTGACGTTCACCCTGGCGCCGCTGACCTCCCGCGACACGACCCCTTGCAGCGCGGGGACTAGACCAGGCGTGTCATGCTTGTTGATCGTCTGCATGACGATCAGGCCGTAGTTGGTCTGCCTCGCCTCGGGCCCGAAGCTGGACCAGAAGCGGGGGCCGCCGCCGCCCAGATAGGTGGTGAGCGACACCATGCCGCCCTTCTCACCGTGCGACTCGTGATGCTCGAAGTAGTTCTTCGACTCCCGCCGGATGATGTCCTCCACCTGCTCGGTTATCTGACGGGTAGCAATGAGCGGCGCGTCCTCCGGCAGCCAGACCTCGACGTAGGAGAGATACATGAGGTCCCGGGGGAAGAACTGGGTCTTGAGCTGCGACATGACCACGCCGCCCAGCACCAGGAAGCCGAGCGAGGCGAAGGCGGTCCGCCAGCGATGCTCGATGGCGCGGCGGCCCAGGCGGTAGTACCAGCCGGTGAATCCCTTGCTGCGCCGTTCCTCGATCGGCGGCTGCGCCTTCTTGCTGGGCCGGAGCAGCATGTCGCCCAGCATGGGGATGAAGCTCATCGAGACCAGGCGCGACGCCACCAGGGAGCAGGTGAGCACCACCGGGAGGCTGTAGAGGAATTGCCCCGTAGTGCCCGATAGCATGAGGAACGGCAAATACGCCACGATGTTGGTGATGGTGGCGAACATGATCGCGCGCGCCAGCTTGGTGGGGCCCAGCCAGGCGGCGATTCGCCCCGGGTGACCGTGGTCCAGCTCCCGCTTGATGGCGTCGCTGGCCACTACCGGGTCGTCGACCAGGAGACCGAGCGCGATGATGAGGGAGGCGATGGAGATCTGCTGCAGGTCGATCCTGACCAGCGCCATCATGCCGAACGTCATCGCCAGCGTGAGCGGAATGCTGATCGCGAGGAGGAACGCCGAGCGCCACTCCCAGAATCCGACCAGGGCGATGAGGACCACCAGGATGATCGCCTCGTACAGGCTTCCCATGAAGAGATCGATGTTCTCCTCGACCTGAAGCGGCTGGTCCGAGGTGCGGGCCATGATCAAGTCGGGTGGCAAGCGGCTCTTGAGCACCTCCATGGTGGAGTCCACCGCGTAGCCGAACTCGCCAATCTTCTCTCCAGGACGCATCTGCACCGCGAGAGTGACCGCCCGGGTCCGGTGCCACTTCCCCGTCGAATCGATCCAGCTGTAGAAGTTGAGGTAGCGGGGCGGGCTCTCGTAGCCGCGGTCCACGTCCACCAGGTCGCGGAGATAAAGCGGCGATCCGCTCCGCGATCTCCCCACGATAACATCGCCGATTTCCTTCTCGTTCAGGAACTCGCCGGTTGGGTTGAGGGCGACGGTGCGGCCCTCCACCTCCACCAGGCCGCCACTTAGCGCGGTGTTCCGGGCCCGTAGGATGTCGCTCAGCTTGCCCATCTCGACGCCGTAGGAGGCGAGACGCTCCTGGGAGAAGCTCAGCGTCACCTGCTCGCCCAGCACCCCCAGCCGGTCCACCTTGCTCACCTGCCCTACCGTCTGGAAGGTCCGCTTCATCAGCTCGGTGAGGTCGTCCATCTCCCTGTAGGTGTACTTGTCTCCCGCCACTGAGAGCATCCGGGCTCGGGTCTCCGCCGGATTGCGGATGACCACCGCTTGCCAGGCATCGGGATGGAACTCCGAGATGCGGAGTCGCTCGAGCACGAAGTTGCGAAGGTGGGAGAGGACGGCTGCGTCGTCCCGGTCCGTCACTCCGTCCACCCCGACGAACTGGGGGCCCTCTACCAGCCGGGCATCGCGGAAGATGCCGTCGTGCACCGCCTGAGCCAGGTAGAGACGAGCCGGGCGGCTGACGGAGGCGAGGGTGATGGAAGAGGGGAAGGCATAGAGCACGGTAGCCCGCTCACCCTTTGTGCCCGAGCGTACGCGCTCGATCGCACGCTTGGCCTCGTCGGCGCGGAGCGATACTTGGACCTCGTCCATCGGCGGGCTGGCGACCGTGAGGGTCAGCGCCGCGGTGCTGCCGAAGTCCTTGTAGAACTGGATCGGCCCGGCACCTTCGGGGAGATCGTCGATCGCGTTCAGCTTGAGCGCGATGTCGTCGAACACCTTGCCCGTCTCGGGCGTCCCCTCCTTGAGGTCCACGTAGACGTAAGAGACCCCGGTGCGGGTGGTGGAGCGGATCACGTCCACCACGTCATTCTCCGCCACCACCTCCTCGATACGACGAGTCACCCGGTCCTCCACCCGCTCGGCGTCCATCCCGGGCCAGGGCGTGATCACCATCGCGGTGACTACGGGGATGTCGGGGTCCTTCCGCTGCGGCATGCTGAAGTAACCAAAGATCCCCCAGAGCACGGTGCCGATCAGGGCGACCCATGCCACTTGCTTCTGCTCGGTGAAGTACCGGGCAGTGTTGTGGGTGGTGGCGATGATCGTGGCGTCGTCTTTGTGGGCCATGTTAGTTGGGAGCTAGTCGCTAGTCATTGCGAGCGGCCCAAAGGGCCGCGCGGCC
>JAICPP010000239.1 GCA_025929805.1 Gemmatimonadales bacterium
CGAAGATCGGCGTGCTGCCGCGCCCGCTGCCCCCGATTTATGAGCCGGACCCCGTGGTCGAGGCGATCATGTTCGCCGCAGAGCATCCCCGGCGCGACATCTACATCGGGCCGGGCCGGCTGCTCGCGATGACCGAGGGATTCATGCCGGCGCTCCTCGACCGACTCGCGCTCCTGGGTGATCTGGTGTTCAAGCTCCAGAAGACCGACCAGCCGGACGACGGGCGCGATAACTTCTTCGCGCCGATGCCGGCTGATACTTATGCTATGACCGGGCAGTGGGGGGCGGAGGCGGCTCCGACGAGCCGCTATACGCGCTACCTGGAATTGCATCCGGTCCGGCAACTTGCCATGCTCGGCGCAGTCGTGACCGGCGGACTGCTGCTGATCCGGAGACTGGGACGATCGACGATCAAGAGGAGGACCGTCGCGTGAAGCCGTGGATGCGCGTCAAACCGCTCATCTCCATTGTGGCCGTCGCCGAGATCGTTGGCCCGTTCATCGCGGACTGGAACCGGACCCACATCTACAATCCCCGCTGGCCGCCCCATGCCAAGTTCCACGGCGGCCAGACGATCCTCATGGGCCTCGCGCTCGGCGTGCTGTCGCTCGGGTATCTCTGGCTCCCGCGTGGCGATTGGAAACTCTACCTGCCCAAGGAATGGACCCGGGACGACAAGCGGCTGCGGGAGGCCGGCGTGCCCGAGGGCGTCGCGTTCCGGACCAAGCCGCAGATCGCCAAGCGACTGCTCGCGCGGGCACTGGATACGAGAGTGCCTGCCCAATGGGTCACCGCTGGCGAGGTTTACGGCGGCGACTTCGGCCTGCGGTGCTGCGGGGAAGACCGGCGGCAGCGGTACGTGCTCGGGGTGGCCGCCAACCAGTACGGGTGGTCCAGGTTCTATCAGCTCCGGGTGGACGCGTTGATGCGAGGGCTGCCCGAAGGCGCCTGGACACGGCAGAGCTGCGGGGAGGGCGCGAAAGGGCCGCGGGGCTACGACTGAGCCAGATCAGCGCTGGCGGAACGATGAGCGTCGTCAGGATGCTCATCACGACCACCATCGAGAAGAACTCGCGCTCGATAATGCCTCGGGCGAGGCCCAGGCTGGCCACAATTAAGCCGACTTCCCCTCGGGGGACCATCCCGATCCCGATCATCGCGACGGATCGCGGCCCCATACCAATGCCACCCGCACCAGCACCCAACAACTTGGCGACGATAGCCACGAACGTGATGATCAAGGCTTGGCCGATGATCTGGCGATCGAGAAACAGGGCCGGATTCACCTGCGTGCCGATGATGATGAAGAAGAATGGAACAAAGAACTCGTAGATCGGGAGGATGGCCTGCTCAAGGTCCGAGCGCTCAGCCTCCTCCGACATGACGAGCCCAGCCAGGAAGGCACCGATAATCGCGGCGAGTCCGACCCTGGTCGCGACGGTGGCCAACCCGAGCATCAGGGCGAGGGCGACAATGAGCGGACCGTGGGTGAAAGGTAACCGCTTCAGCTGCGCGTGAAAATGGCTTATCGTCCAGGTGCCGACCAGGGCGACGACGATCGTGAAGCCGATGGCCTGGGCCGCAATGAGGCCAATGTCGAGCAGCGCGATGTCACCCTGCGGCCCCAGTTGCGTGACCGTCGCGAGCAGGATCATCGCCAGCAGGTCATCGATCACCGCAGCCCCGAGGATGATCCGCGCCTCCCGCGAGTGCAAGACTCCGAGGTCTCGGAGGACGCGAGCCGTGATCCCGGTGCTGGTCGCGACCAGGGCCGCCGCGATGAACAGAGCCTTGGGCGTCTCCGCGCCCCACAGCACCATCAAGCCATAGCCGGCCACGAAGGGCACCGCGATGCCGAGGGTGCCGACCAGCGCCGCCCGCCAGCCGACCCCGATGAGGTCCGACAGGCGGATCTTAAGGCCCACGAAAAAGAGGAGCATCACAACGCCCAGTTCGGCGAAGATATCGAGCACCAGGTCGAGCGCTTCCTGGGCGCCAGCCGTATCGCCGTGGAAGGCCACGACCAGGACCGGATCGGCGGTGCCCACCCAGCCGAGTACGAAGGGGCCGATCAGGATACCGGCGAGGAGTTCCCCGATGACGGCAGGCTGCTTGAGTTGCACGAACACGGCGCCGGTCACTCGTGCCGCCACGAACAGGATGAACAGATCGGCGAGGATCGATGCAGTCGCTCCCATGGGTCTCGGTCCTCGGTCACCGTAGCCGGAACTTCTCGCGCCACACCGGTGTACGGAGCGTCGCGCCAGGACTCGGTCTTACCCTGGCGCGACCTGTCGTTATGGATCGTGCTCGATGATCAGCGCTCCTACTGCTGAGTCTTGGACTGCGCCTCAATTTGCTGGCCGCCCTGGCCGCTGCGGATCGGAATCGACTTGGCTCGGGCCTCCTCCGCCTTCGGCAACGTCACGGTGAGGATGCCGTTCTCGAACTCAGCGTTGGCTTGGTTCGACTGGACAGGCATCGGCAAGGTCAGGGTTCGCTGGAAACGACCGTAGCGGCGCTCACGGAGCACCCACTGTCCCTGTCCCTCTTCTTGCTGCTCCTGCTTCACCTCACCGGAGATCTGCAGCGTGTTGTCCTGCACCTGCACCTGCACGTTCTCCGGCTGGACACCGGGCAATTCCGCCCGGATGACGTACGCATTGTCGGTCTCGCGGAGGTCAAGCGGGAGGCCGAAGACCCCGATTGTGCCGCCGCGCTGCGGCTGGACGAAACTCTCGTGAAGCAGGGTATCCATCGCTTCCCGGAGCGAGATGACGTCGCTCCAGGGATCCCAGCGCCGAACACTCATCGTAAGCTCCTTTCTGCGTCTTCGGATTTGGAAAGCCGACCACGCATAGCATCACTGAAGACCAAACAGCGATTACATCCGCTTGAACTTTCAGCCTTCCCTCATGGCCCATCACCCCCCTTTCGAGCCATCAGACTCTGCCTGGTATTCGAGAGACTCGTGTTGGTCCCTCCTGTTACTCAATTAATAATTATTGATTCGATCCGTGTCAAGATAGGTGTCGTCACTAGACCAAGTACATGTCCACGGCGGTGTCTATTCCGGCGTGACCCCTTCGGTTCGCGTGTGGCTGGCCAGACCGAGATCACCGCCGCCACGGCTTTTGCGACTCGCCTGCTGAACCGGCGGGGCGAAGCCTTGGGTTTGGGTGCGTCCACCTCATCCCCAGCGCCATCTCCATCAAGGGTGTGCGCACGACTGGTGAGGAATGGAGTACCCACCACCGTCTGCTTGGTGGTACCGCTCCAGCTCAGCCAGCACCCGCTGGAGGAGGGGGAGCAGGATCTGGAGCTCCAAATAGGCAGCCGCCAGCTCGGCGAGGCTGATCTTCCCCTCGGTGATCTGCTGATTAATCCGTTGCTGCTGCTTGATGGCCACCGCGAGCTCCCGGCGGATCTGTTTGAGCTCCTCAGAAGTCATGATGGTGCTCCTCTTCGTCACGATGGCTGGCCTCCACCCACGCCCGCTCCAACCCCTCCACCACGGTTTCACGCTCAATCGGTGCAACCGTAATGCTGATGGCTTTGTATACGCCCTCTTGACACGAACCATATCACTTATTATGGTAATCTCAAGTGAGACTCGCACGGTCCCTGAGGATCTACGGAGGGAAGTAAGCCGAGGTGAGTGCAGCGCCGCGTGAGGGTCACCGCGACAACCCGACGGTCTTTCTCTGACGTGCCTCTCGGTCCCGGAACTGCATCACGGTTGTGATAGAGCAAAGGATTTCGACAATGGCTCTCCGCTCTGCTGTCTTGGCACTCTTGAGCATCGCCCTGATCGCCGGCGGCATTGGACTGGCGTACCTTGAGCTGGCGTTGCCCGCCGTCATCCTTGGGGGCTTAGGGTTTGTCCTGGCTGTTGGCTGGCTCGGTTCTGTGTTGCTTGAAGATGAGCACGCCAACTCGCGTTCTCCCAGCGGGACGGAGCGCCAGCGGAATCGGAGTAAGCTCGACCAGATTCGTGGTGCTCTGCAGTTGAAGTATGGGGAATTCAGGCAACGGAACGTCTCACGGCGAGCTCCGTGAGGCGACGCACGCCGCAATTAATGTCGAGATCGTCGACGAAGCTCCGTCCAGCCAGGAAGTTGCTTTTGACTCATCTGATTGGCGGCCCTGGGGTCACAGGCCTGCGGGCGGAAGCCAAACTCGCCTTAGTTGCCGGAGTGCCGGGGTCCATAACGGCTGGTTGGCGACGTC
>JAICPP010000213.1 GCA_025929805.1 Gemmatimonadales bacterium
GAAGGCGAGGATCGACAGATCGAATTGATGCTGAAACTGATCGCCGATGTGGGCCTGGTTGGGGAGCCTAACGCAGGAAAGAGCACCCTGCTCTCGGTGGTATCTGCCGCCCGGCCCAAGATAGCGGACTATCCCTTTACCACCCTGGAGCCCAACCTCGGTGTGGTCGGATTGTCGGAACAGCGTTCCTTCGTCATCGCCGACATCCCCGGTATCATCGAGGGAGCTCATCAGGGCAAGGGACTGGGATTTCGTTTTCTCCAGCACGTGGAACGCACCCGGGTCCTGGCATTCCTCGTTCCGCTCGACAGCGAAGACCCTCAGGCCACGTACGATCGGCTTCGCGAGGAAATTGCGGCGTACAGCTCCGAGCTGGCCCAAAAGGAGCACCTCGTTCTCCTAACCAAGCTGGACCTTTTACCGCCCGGTACTCCACTACCCGAGCTGCGTACAGCCGGCGCCGTGGGAGTCATGGCAATCTCGAGCGCGACGGGCCAGGGCATCGACGACTTGAAGGAACGTCTCTGGCGGTTCGTGGACCAGATCAAAGCGCGGGACACCGCCGAATCCGGCTCCTGGGCAGAGGAGGACCTCTGAATGGCCGATGAAAGGGTGGCGTATCTGGCGCTCACCCAGGTCCCAGGAATGGGGCCCTCGCGGCTCAGCACCCTGCTGACATCCTGTGGTACTGCCAGCGGCGCCCACTCGGCGCCGTTCGAGTTTTTATGCGCCTTGCCTGGTATCTCCCGGGCACTGGTAACGGCACTGAAGGCCACCCCGCTGGAAACCGGAGAGAAGATCCTGGAGAGTGCGGCAAGGTTGGGCGTGCAGATACTTCTTCCGGGGGACGATCCCTATCCAGGGCTGCTTCGAGAGATTCCCGAACCGCCTCCAGTTCTCTTCGCCTTGGGCAATCAGGACCTCCTCCCCCGTCCTGCCGCGGCCATCGTGGGCAGCCGAGATCATTCGGCATACGGAGCCGAGGTGTGCCGAGTAGTGGCAGCGGCAGCCGCACAATCGGGTGTGGTCATCGTAAGTGGAATGGCGAGAGGCCTGGACGCTGTGGCCCACGCCGCCGCGCTGGACGGCGGTGGCTCCACTATCGGGGTGCTCGGAAACGGGCATGGTGTGATCTACCCCGCTGCCAACCGGGGACTCTACGAACGAGTGGCGAGAGAGGGGTTGTTGCTCAGCGAGTTCCCGCCCGGGGAGCGGCCGCACGCCGGCAGCTTTCCACGACGTAACCGCTTGATCAGCGGGCTCTCGCGCGTCACCCTGGTGGTCGAGGCTGCTGCAGGATCGGGCGCGCTCATCACGGCCGGGGCCGCGCTGGATCAGGGCAGGGAGGTGATGGCGGTCCCAGGTAACGTCACCAGCGCGGTGTCGGTGGGCACTAACCGGCTCATTCGAGATGGGGCCTCGCCGCTACTGGAGTCTGCTGACCTGCTTCAGCACTTCCCTGAACTGGTGACTTCCACCCCAACTATCCCGCTCGTCGGATCGGGCGGGCGTGCTCTCCCGGACATTCTCTCGCCAGAGGAGCGAGAGCTCGCCATCCTGGTTGGCCCCGAGCCAGTCCACCCTGATGAGCTGGCAAGCCGCTCTCGACGTCCCATCGGCGAGGTGCTGGGGCTGCTCTCCGGGTTAGAGATCGCCGGGGTTGTCGAACAGGGACCGGGACGAGTGTTCAGAAGGCTTTAGGGCACTCTAGATTCCCTCCATGCACGTCTACGTTCACGTTCCCTTCTGCGCCCGACGCTGCACCTACTGCGATTTCGCGATCGCGGTTCGGAGAGTCGTCCCTTCCGAGGCATACTTGGATGCAGTCCAGCGCGAGTGGATGCTGTGGCAGGGCGAGCCGATATGGGACCAGTCCCCCCAGCTCGATACCATCTACCTGGGCGGTGGGACTCCTTCGCGACTAGCGCCGGACACGATCGCCCTGCTGCTCCAGCGACTAACTACCGATCGGCCCCTGGTGCCCGGCGCCGAGATCACACTGGAAGCCAATCCTGACGACGTGACGATCGACTCGGCCCATGCCTGGAAGGCTGCAGGCGTCAATCGGGTGTCACTCGGGGTACAATCATTCAATCCCGTGACGCTCCAGTGGATGCATCGCACCCACACGGCCGATCAGATACCCTCTGCCGTGGATTCGCTCCGCTGTGCCGGGATCGAGAATCTCTCACTGGACCTGATCTTCGGGCTTCCCCCCGAGCTGGGCCGCAACTGGGAATCCGACCTCGAGCACGCCTTCCGGCTCGAGCCGGAGCACCTCTCACTTTACGGACTGACCGTCGAACCCGATACCGTTCTGGGTCGCCGGGCCAATCGGGGAGCGCTCGTGGCGGGAGACGAGGAGAGCTACGCGACTGAGTTCATCATGGCCCATAAGGCCATGCAAGCCGGAGGCTACGAGCACTATGAGGTGTCCAATGCTGCTCGACCCGGGTATCGCGCCAGGCACAACGCCGCCTATTGGCGCCGGTCCCCATTCATTGGCCTGGGTCCGTCCGCTCACAGCGGGTTCGGCTCGGAGCGCCGCTGGAATCTGCGGGATTGGGCGGTCTATCAGCGGGCGGTGGCAGCAGGTAGCTCCCCCATCGAAACGCGCGAGGTACTCGATTCGGGCGCGGTCCGACTGGAGGAACTGTACCTGGGATTGCGGACCGATGCCGGGCTGCCGAGCCAGCAGGTCCCCTTTCTGATGCGGCAGGCCTGGGAGCGCGCCGGGTGGGCAACTACGAAGGCAGATAGAGTGCAATTGACCGCAGAAGGTTGGCTGCGTCTGGACGCCCTGGTGGCCTCCGTCCGCTCCTAAACGCAGGTAACTTCGGCTTTTCCCCGCACGAGCCAGGCCCTAAATTTCCCACCATGCCCATATCAGAGCAGTTGAGCGAACGGGAGCTACGGGTCCTAGAGGCCGTGGTGCAGACCTACATCGAGACCGCGGAGCCAGCCGGTAGCCAGACGATCGCCCGCAAGTTTGGGCTGGGCGTCTCGCCGGCAACCATTCGGAACATCATGAGTGAGCTGGAGGAGAAGGGCTACCTGTTCCACCCTCACACGTCGGCTGGGCGGATCCCGACCGATCGGGCCTATCGAGTTTACGTTGATGCGATCATGCGGCTCTCCCCGCCCAGTCACCAGGAGCAGCACACTTTGCGCTCGGAGCTGCGGGGGACTCGTAACGCAGTGGAGGAGATTCTCCGCCGCGCTGCCCAGGTGCTAGGGGTCCTGACCCAGGAGCTCGGCGTTGCTGTTGCTCCGGCGCTCGATCAGGTAGTGCTGGAACGACTCGAGCTGGTGCCGGTGACGTCGGAGCGGCTGCTGCTGGTGTTCAACCTGCGAAGCGGAGTAGTACGGACCATCTTCGTTGAAGTCCCGCGGCTGGTGGCGCAGAGCTCGGTGCAGCAAGTGGCGCAGATCCTCAACGAGCGGCTGGCGGGCCTGACGCTGAAAGAGATCAGGGCCACTCTTCCCGAGCGCCTGCGCGATGCCAGCGGGACGGAGGATGGGCGCGAGCTGCTCAACATTTTCATCGCCGAGGCTGACGGGCTTTTTGACTTGAGCAAAGAGGAGAACGCGGTAGTGCTCGGAAGCGCGCAGATGCTGGCCGAACAGCCGGAGTTCGCCTCTAATGCCCGGATGCGCGAGCTGCTCCGTCTCACCGAAGGACGGGAGCTCCTGAAGCAGGCGCTGGAGTCCCGGCGGCAGCGTGGGCTCTCGGTCACCATCGGGGCGGAGAACCCGGATACCCGGCTCAGCGACTTTACCCTGGTCACGTCTTCCTACGAAGCCGGAGGGCTCAAGGGTGTGATTGGGGTCATGGGACCGACTCGGATGCCTTACGACAAGATCATCGGCCTGGTCGAGCATACCAGCCGCCTGGTGGAAGGATTGCTGGAGTGAGTGAATTCTACGCGTTGCTCGGGATCTCGCGGGACGCGTCCGAGGCCGAGATCAAGAAGGCCTATCGGAAGCTGGCCATGGAATATCATCCCGATCGCAATGGATCGCCCCAGGCCGAGGCAAGGTTCAAGGAGATCACCGAAGCGTACGAGGTGCTGAGGGATCCGCAGAAGCGGGCCGTCTACGACCGCTACGGCAAGGCGGGTCTGGCGGGAAGTGCCGGGCCTCAAGGGTTCCATCACGTGGACCTGAGCGAGGCGCTCAGCATTTTCATGCGCGACTTCGGGGCCATGGGCGGCTTCGAGTCGCTCTTTGGCGGCCGGCGTTCGCGCACGGAGGAGCGCCGGGGCCAGGACATCCGCGTAACCGTTCGGCTCACCCTGAATGAAGTCGCGCTGGGGGCCAAGAAGACAGTCAAGCTCAAGAGTCTGGAACGGTGCACTACGTGCGAGGGAACCGGCGCCAAGCCGGGCACCCGGCCGACCACCTGCGGCGCCTGCAACGGCAGCGGAGAGGTGCGCCGAGCGACGCGAAGCATGTTCGGCCAGTTCATATCGGTGGCGCCATGCCCCACTTGCGGCGGGCAAGGGACCGTCATTCTCAGCCCATGCGAGGTCTGTCGCGGCGAAGGTCGGGTCCGGGGTGAGCGCTCCGTCACGGTAGAGATCCCACCCGGCGTGTCTACCAACAACTATCTCACGCTCAGGGGCCAGGGAGCCGCAGGACCCCGCAACGGGCCCAACGGCGATCTCCTGGTGATGCTCGATATAAAGGAAGACGATCGCTTCGAGCGTCAGGGGGACGATCTGATCTACGATCTTCCGGTTTCGTTTTCCCAGGCGGCCCTGGGCGGGGAGTACGATGTGCCGACGCCTTACGGAAATGAGCTGCTCCGAATCCCGGCAGGCACCCAGACGGAAACTGTCCTCCGGCTTCGGGGACGAGGTCTTCCTATTCTTGGCCAGGAGGGCAAGGGCGACCTGCTCATTCGGGTACATGTCTGGACTCCCGAGCGGCTGACCGAC
>JAICPP010000294.1 GCA_025929805.1 Gemmatimonadales bacterium
AAAACAACCTCGCGATTCCGAAGGGAACCGCGAGGAAGAGCTTACGCGACTCGTTGTCGGGATGGTATTACTGGACTGTGATCGTCCCGACCATGCCGGCATCCTTGTGGCCCGGCTGCGCGCAGTAGAACTCCATGGTGCTACCAGCAGCACCAGTCTTGACCTCGATCTTCTCCTCCGCGCCCGGATCCGCCGTGGCCACGATCTTCTGGCCCGCGCCATCCTTGTCGATGGTGAGGTCGTGCAGCACACCACCGGAGTTCTTCAGAGTGATGGTGAGCGTGGAATTGGCCGGTGCCGTAATTGCAGCCGGGGCGAAGGCCATCTCCGTCGCATCGACCTCAACCTCGGTCACAGCAGCACCACCGTCAGCCGGTGCGGCTGGGCTCTCAGCACCACCAGTCGGTGCGGCTGGGCTCTCAGCCGGCGCGGCCGGGCTCTCCGCTGGCGCGGCCGGGCTCTCGCCGCCCGCAGGCTCCTCGGGGGCCGCACCGCCGCAGGCAGCAAGCGCGCCCAAAATCATTACGCCGATCATGAGGAACAGGGCTAACCGTTTTCCCATGAACTCCTCCTCCAAAAAGCTCGCCCGCCACCCGTTGTGGTAGGCACACCTCCGACGGCCCGGTGCATTCCGGCGCACGTACGCGGACTTCTGCTGCGTAGTCCTCCGGGGCCGAACCGTTTCGCAGTATATCGTGTCCCAATAGGGCTGTCCAGCATCCTCAAATCGAATGTCAGGAATATCCCGACTTCGCCGCTGGAATCGTCCGCCATCAGCCCGAAGCTGGCCGGTCTAAATTCCCCGCCCTGGACGCGAGAAATGGCGCCGATGCGGCCGTATTTCCGGCTGCGCGCATTGGTGAAAGCCATCCCGGAAATGGCTCTCCGCGATCAATGGATGCTCCTCGTGCCAGTTAGCTGTCCGTATCGTTGTCGTCTTCACGCGCGGCGTTGCTGCCCGGTTGGTTGAAGTTGAGCGTCGCCGCGAGTCTTCCCAGTCCTTGCAGGTATTCGGGTGACACCGCGTCGCCGGTAGTCACAATCTGGCCGAGCTTGTTCGCCACTGCGGCGACCAGCGCGGCGACTTCCACCTCGGCTTCCAGCCGTGCCTGCTTCAGATCATCAACGGTATAGGTCATCGGTCGATCCTCTTCCTCGATACAGCGTTTGTCTGCCTACCGCGCCGTGAGGCGGTGCGCCTTGGGCTGGCCCACACGGCGGTTAGCGTTAGTGTGCCACGGGCCGAGGGAAAGGGATGGAGGCCAGCCGAACCAGGATGCTGGCCCCAGATGAGAACGTATGTTCGTTTTCTTGTCACCTTTTTGGCCGGTCTGATGTGTTCGTGGAGTAGAGGGGGATTGCTGGAAACCATGGGTGGGCGGTGGGCAACAGGTGAGGAGGGTGATGTGGGACGGGGTAGACCATGCGCGCGCCCCGGATGCCGGGCGTGGGCTATGCGCGGCGCAGAGCAGTGCCGGGCGCACCAGCCCGTAGCCGATTATGCCGGTCAACCGGGGGATGCTGACGAGCGGCGAGGCCGGGCGGCCGAGGCATTTCAGCAGCGGCTCGAACGGGGGAGTTACCACGACCTGTTCGATCAGCGTATTGCCGGCGTGATTGCTCGTGCCGGAAGTGAGGGATCACTGAATGACGAGATCGGTGCGCTACGGCTGGTGCTGGCTCGGGTCCTGGCCGAAGAGGAAGACCCGGCGCGGCTGGCGACCAGCATTCCGCGGATTGTGGACGCGGTGGTCCGGGCGGTCCGGGCGCAACGGACACTGAGTGGGACCATGGCAGAAGACCTGACTGAGGCGCTGACCCAGATGCTCATCGAGTTGGGGCTAGGAGAGGAATGATGCGCGAATCAGTAAACCCGGCAGGCAAGCAGCGGGATGGGCTGCGGAGCGGGGCTGCGCTGAGGAACCTCATTGCCCGGAACGGCGGTCCGGATGGGGTGGACCTGGAGCCGGGCTGCGCTTATGGCGTCGTGACGCGCACGATGGTCCAGGACCTGACGCACGAACTGCGGGAGATCAAGGCACGGGTCAATCAACTCCTCTTCCTGATCATCGGCACGATCATCCTGGAGATCTTGGTCCGGATTACCGGTCTCGGGTGAGCGTTCCCGCGTTCGCATGGGAGCGGCGAAGGGCGCGGCGCGGGTGGCCGCAGGCGGTAGTGACGTGGATGGAGGGGGTTGGTGATGACGGATACCGAGGTGTTCGGCGGAGTCAGCGCGGTGGGATTCATTGTGGCAGTGACCGCGGCGACGACGCAGTTCGGTTTGCCACGGCGGTACGCGCCGGTCTACGCGGTGGCCTGTGGGATCGTGCTGCTGGTGAGCTACGGGCTGGCGGGTGGCAAGACGGCAATGCCGGACGTGGTGGAGGCGGTGGTTCTGGGGGCCTGGCTTGGCTTGACCGCGGTGGGCAGCCACAGCTTGGTGATGCGTAGCGGCGGCTGGCGACCGGATGCGCCGGTGGATGCGGTGTAGGGGAGGGCCCCTGTGCCCTCCTGTGGAAGGAGCGATCTCATGGACGATGACGCGGGCGCACCGGCGGGTGGCATGGGCGCGGCGGGCGGCGAAGGGTCGGACGCCGGAGCATCGCCCGTCGTGCCGGGGCCGGGAGATTCAGCCGAGGTGTTGGGGAAAGTGCGGGCATTGATTATCGGCGCGATTCCGGATCTGGTGCCGGAGCTCCTGGTGGGGGATAGCGTGGAGGCATTGGTGGCGAGCGTCGAGCCGGCCAAGCAGGCGT